>CBINJX010000141.1:0-8677 GCA_966251085.1 uncultured Verrucomicrobiales bacterium | reverse complement strand
TCCGGGCAATCAGCGTCTCGTCGGTACGGAAAGGCGCTGCGGGAAGTGGCCGCGATGTGGTTTATCACGTCGATTGGGAGCGCACGCCTGTATCGGGCCTCGTGACTCCGCTGGAACCCTTGCCGCTGGAACACCTCCAATCAGCAGCACAGCGTGCGCTGGAAGGAGTCCTTACCACACGCGGGAGCAAGGACCTCGAAGCGGCATTGGTTGCAAGCGACGATCTCACGGCGATGCAGATCGCCAAAGGATTGCGCGAAATGGGTGTCTCCGAAGGGGGCTCTTTCACAGCAGACTCACTTCGTGTAGCCGCTCCAATGCGGCAGGCGTTCGAGCGTTTGATGGGGCATCTCGTGAAGCGGGGATTGCTCGGTGGCGGCCAGACCGGCTACCGGCCGACATCCGCGTTCACCCAAGCCGCAGATGGTGCGGACGTGGCTTTGAAGAAGTTCCTGTGGCAGCACTCCGGGCATTTACCCGAGGCATTGCTCTGTGCCGGAAACTGCGCCGAACTCGGCCCGATTCTCCGTGGAGACAAGGATGCGGTGCAGGTGCTGTTTGCGGGGTCTGGAGCAGAGTTGCTCGACCAGTTCTATGGTGACGGTCTGCTCACCAGCCACTGGCTGGCTGCCATCGCCTCAACGGTAAGCGAAGCCGCTAAACATCTGCCCGAAGGACGAGGACTCCGGATCCTGGAAGTCGGCGCAGGTACGGGCGGCCTGAGTTCTTATGTGCTTCCGGCTCTGGAGCGTGGAATTCACTCCTATACGTTCACGGATGTCTCGGCTGCATTCTTCCCGGGTGCGATGCAGAAGCTGGGCGCTTATCCGGAGGTGGAGACAAAGATCTTCGATCTGGAAAAGCCCGGCACTGAGCAGGGACTCGAAGCTGCTTCGTTCGACTTCATCATCGGCACAAACGTGCTGCATGCGGTCAGCGATGTGCGTGCGACGTTGCGTCATCTCTACGATCTGTTGGCTCCGGGCGGCAGCCTGGTGTTCATGGATGTGGCGACTCCGCAGTTGTGGACCGATGCGGTATTCGGCCTGACGAGTGGCTGGTGGCGTCTGACCGATCGCGATCTGCGTCCGGTTCATCCGCTGCTTCAGCGTTCCCAGTGGGAGGCTGTGCTTCGTGAAACTGGGTTTGCAGAGACCGCGTCTTTGCCCGGCCTCAAGGGGCCGGAAGGGGAGGGGCAGATTGCTCTCCTCGCCCGGAAACCTTGGAAACAAGCGAGCGCCGTGGCCGCTTCACCGGCCGACACGCTCGCGGAGATGCCATCGGAGAAATCGTGGCTGGTCTTTGCCGATGAATCCGGAGTGAGCGATCAGCTCGTGGGCAGACTGCGGTCCGCCGGGTTCCGTTGCCGCGTGGCAAGGCAGGGGAGTGAGTTTGCGGCTACAGGAATCGACACCTTTACTCTGCGTGCAGAAGTTGCCGAAGATTGGCAGCAGCTGTTGGAGGCCTGTGCAGATGATGCGGGACCGGAGCGGATTGTCTATCTATGGCCTCTGAATGCACCCGCGCAGCTCAGCGAAGAGGATTGCCTGATGGGGACCGATGCGCTGCTGCATCTCAGCCAGGCACTCGCAAACGCAAGACCGGCATCAAAGATCCGGATCGACGTCGTGACACGCGGCGCTCAGCCGGTCGGGAAACGCATGTCCGCGACCGCGGTGACACAGGCGCCAGCCATCGGGCTGATGCGTGTCATCCTGAACGAATATCCAAACTTCACCTGTCGTGGTCTCGATCTGTCGCCGGAGGCTTCCTCGACCGATGAGGCGCGGCTCTGGAGTGAACTCCTGCGCACCGATGTGGAGCGTGAAGTCGCATTCCGTGGCGAGGCTCGCTACGTGCAGCGCCTCGCTCGTGGTCGCCGCTCTGTCGAACAGGAGCTGGATACCACAGTGCCGCTGCGGCTGGAGTCGCGCGAGCGGGGGCATCTCGATACCTTGCGCTTTGCTCCGTTTGCTCTGCCGGAATGTGAGCCCGGGCAGGTATTGATCGACGTGAAAGCGGCGGGAATGAACTTCCGCGACGTCCTGAAAGCGCTCGCCCTTTATCCGGGTGAAGCGCCGGATGCGCGGATCTTCGGTGATGAAGTGGGCGGAATCGTGAAAGCTGTTGGTGAAGGTGTCACCCATGTTGCACCCGGCGATCGAGTATTCGGTCTCGCGGTGTTCGGCCTCGCGACGGAAACCCTCGCCCGTGGTGGCGATGTCCGCCGGATTCCTGGCGGCATGTCGTTTGAGGAAGCTGCGACTCTGCCGGTGGTGTTCATGACAGCCTGGTTTGCGCTCAAGAATGTGGCGCGGATGCGGGCGGGCGAATCGATCCTGATTCATGCGGGCGCCGGTGGTGTCGGCATGGCGGCCGTCCAGATTGCACAGCATCTCGGAGTGAAGGTGATCGCATCCGCAGGCAGCGCCGCAAAACGGAAGCTGCTCGAAACGCTAGGCGTGGATCATGTGATCGACTCGCGGCGCGGTGATTTCGTCGAGGCGGTGATGGAGTTGACCAACCGTCGCGGTGTGGACGTGGTACTGAATGCTCTCGCCGGTGAAGCAATCCCGATGGGAATGTCCTGCCTGGCGGAGTTCGGCCGGTTCATCGAGATTGGTAAACGCGACATCTACCAGAACTCCCGCATCCCGCTCTGGCCACTGCGCAAGAATGCGTCCTTCCATGTGGTCGCGATGGATGCAGTCTTCAGTGGCGACGAGGAGTTGACCCGGCAGATGTTGAGTGAGCTTGCGGAATTGGTGGAGCAGGGGGCGATCAATCCGCTGCCGTTCCGCGCTTTCCCCGCGAACCGTGTGGATGCGGCCTTCCGCCTGATGGCGAGCGGCAAACATATCGGCAAGGTGGTCGTTTCGTTCCCAGAGACGTTCATTCCACGTCGGAGTGAACCGCTCCCGCCGAACTTTGCGATCAGGCCGGATGGTTGTTATCTGATCACCGGCGCCTTTGGTGGTTTTGGTAAAGTCATCGCGGAATGGCTGGTCCAGAACGGCGCCCGTCACTTGGTTCTCTCCAGCCGCAGCGGTGCAGCCACTCCGGAAGCCGAAGCATTCGTGCTCGGCCTCACGGAACGTGGTGTCGGAGTTCGCGTGATCAAAGCGGATGTCGGTTCGTCTGATGATGTAAGCCGGCTTCTCGCGGAAGTCCGCTCCGGTGATCAGCCGCTCCGCGGTCTCTTCCATCTCGCGATGGTGATCGATGACGCGCCTCTGGCAGCCCTCAACCGGGACCGGATGAAGGCGGTCATTGGACCCAAGGCGTATGGCGCCTGGCTGCTGCACGAAGGCACTCGCGACATGGCGCTGGATTGTTTCGTGATGTTCTCGTCGGTTTCGAGCGTCTTCGGAAATCCGGCACAGGGTAACTACGGTGCAGCCAATGCGTTCCTCGATTCACTGGCTCATCATCGCCGTGCGCTCGGCCTGCCGGCGCTCACGATCAACTGGGGCGTTCTCGGAGGTGAAGGTTATGTCGCGCGGAATGAACGCGTGGCGGAATTCCTAGCGCGCCAGGGAACGTCGGAACTCACACCAGGAGAGGTGATGTCGCTGATGGAATCCTTCCTCAGGTCCGGGGATACCCAGACGCTTGCGATCCGTGTGGATTGGGCGAAGTGGCGGCAATCATTCCGCAGCATGCAGGAGAATCCGTTGCTGGAACGGATCTTCGCCTCGCTCGAAGGGGTGGAAAGCAGCGGTGTCACCAGCGATTGGCGGCTCAAGATCGAGTCGGCCTCGGCCGAGGAGCGGGAGGGCGTCATTGCCCAAGCCGTTCGCGAGGTGATTGGCTCGGTGTTGCGCGTCAAGCCCGACACGCTTCGCGACGACCAACCGCTGACCGATCTCGGATTGGACTCGCTGATGGGTGTCGAAATCGAGAATTCACTCGAGGCAGCGATCGGAGTGGCACTGCCACCGACCAGCCTGATGCGAGCTCGCACAATCGGTCAGATCGCAACGTTGATCAACGGGCACATGGGCGGTGCAGCATCCGCAACAGCACCTGCGACTCAGGCTCCGGCAGCGGCACCACAACCCGAGTCGGCGCCTGCGGCGGAAGTTGATCTCGACGCGCTCTCCGATGACGATATCGATCGCCTCCTGGGAGATGATCCGACCGAGGATGATGCCCCTGAAGGCGAGAAAGCAGTACTCTGATGCAATCCCGTAGATACTCGCATGTCGGGAGATAAACGAGCCCGTCTCAAGCAGTGGTTGGAGAGCGGCGAAGCCCGCCTCCAGCCATTGGCTCCTCCACAGCAGGAATTGTGGGATGCCTCACCTGCACCTGTAGCAGATGTCTCAAACCACATCTGCTGCATCATCAACACGCAAGGGCTCATCACGCCCGATGACTGCCGGGCGGCGTTACAGCGCGTCGTCGAGCGGCAGGAGGCGTTGCGGCTCTCTTTCCTTCCCGGGAAAGAGCAGCCGCTGCAGATGATCCGCAAGACCGGAGAAGCGAACATCCTGTTCCGCGAACTTGCATCGTCGCAATCGAGCCCGGAGGCGGTTGAAGAAATCGCCCGTGAGATCTTCCATAAGCCCTTCGATCTGGTGCAGGGACCTCTCTACCGTGTGGAGGTCCTGCGGCGTGCTGCAGACGACCATGTTCTGGTCCTGTCGATCCACCATGCGATCGCCGATGGCTGGACCCTCGGTGTTTTCGTCCGGGATCTGTGCGGTGCCTATCTGCAGGGAATGATGGGCATTCGCGAAGCGCTTCCTGCGGTGCCGCTCTCTTATTCAGCGTGGGGAGCGGCCGAGCGGGCCTACTGGACACCGGGGGAGATTGAAGCACGCGCAGACTTCTGGAAGTCGAGACTCGCCGGGACGCGTCGTATCTGGAGTACGCGGGAGAATCCTCAGGCTACTCCTGCTTCACTTCAGCGATGGGTTTCTTCCATTCCTGCGGATTTGGGAAATGCTGCCCGGGAACTGGCGCGTCGTAACGGTGCGACGCTTTTTAATACTCTCCTCGCGGCCTTCCAGTTCACCCTCTCCCGCTGGGCCGGCGTGGAGGATATCGTGGTCGGCACACCGGTTGCGAACCGGACCAAGCAGGCAGTCCGTGAAACGATGGGATACTTCGCAGGCGTCGTCCCCCTGAGGGGGCAGGTGGACCGGAAACTCCCATTTGCGGAGCATCTGAAAGGCGTACACGAGGCGACTCTCGAGTCGTTTGCCAATGCGATGCCTTTCTCTCAGCTCTCGCGGATTCTTGGTGATCCCGCAGCCCCCGGATACAACCCCATCTTTGAGGTGCGGTTCGCATTGCAGAACCATCCTGTGCCAGACGTTTCAGTCCCGGGATTGGGCGCTCAACTCCGAATGCGTTCGACCGGCACGCCGCGCATGGATCTCGGTTGCGAGATTACGGAGGATGACGAAGCGTTGGAAGTGGTCTGGCTGTTCCGGACCAACCTGTTCTCCCGTGAAGAAATCCAGGAGCTCAACCGTGTGTTTGCAACCACGCTGACGAATGTTTGCCGCTCGCCTGAGAGCCGAACTATGTTGGCGATGACCTGATTGCCATGAATACCGCAACGACAATTGAGGAGTCGGAGGAAACCTTTCAGCCTCACTGGGTCAGCCGGGCGGCTTTTCCAATCGTTTCCGCGGCGCTTCTACTATCCCAGCTGCTGCTCGGTATTGCTCTATACTATGATCAGATCTGGGCGGCGGTACCGCTTGTCTTGGCGATCAGCCACTTCATGCACGGGCAGTTGATCGGGTTCCACGAGGCCTCGCATGGGCTGCTGAGAAAAAGCCGGAAGCTGAATGAACTCGATGGAATTCTCATCGGGATCTTCAGCTTCATGAGTTTCAGTCTCTACCGGGCGGCGCATCAGACGCATCACATGCATCTGGGCACACAGAAGGATGAAGAACTCTGGCCTTTCGTAGAGCCGGGGACACCTCGATGGGGTCGGATCCTGGCGGCAATTGTCGAACTCACGATGGGGATCTTTTTCACCCCGTTCCTGTTCATGCGGACTTTCTTCCGGAAAGGATCGCCGATCCGGAGCCGGAAAGTTCGCCGCCGGATCTGGGCGGAATTGGTGCTGGCGGTGGTGGTGTGGACAGTTCTTTTATCTGTCGTCGCCTGGCTCGATGGATGGAAGTACTTCCTGTGGATGTATGCGGCACCGGCATGGATTGCAGGTAACCTCCAGAGCTGGCGCAAGTACATCGAGCATGTGGGGCTGACCGGAAGCACGATCCGAAGCGCCACTCGCAGCATCGTCGCGGACGGTCCCGTGGGTAGGTTCGTGTCGCTGACACTGCTGCATGAGCCGTATCATGGGGTGCATCATCAGCGGGCCGGGTTGCCCCATCCGGAGCTGCCACGCTATGCGGCGGATCTCGAGCCGGAAATTCCGGACGAGAAAAAGCCGTTTCCCAGCTACCGGCATGCTATGGTGGATCTCCTCCGAAGCCTCTCCAATCCGCGTGTAGGCGCGCAGTGGAAGGCCGTCGCACCGACGGAGAGCAAGGTGTAAGGCAGTCGCAATCAGCGCGAACGACAGCCATCTCGGGGAAGCGGGTCGATGTAATATATGTGGGCGTTGATGTGGATTTGAACATCAACCTACACGCTGCGCCGAGGTGCAGCGATCCCACTAACCTTAACATGAAGATAGCCATGAATATTAAACTATCTCGAATCGGGGGCGCGTTCGTTGCCGCGACCATGTGTCTTTGTGGAGCAAGTCTGCCTGCGCAGGTTTCAGTGACCGAAACCGAAGTTACGACTCCTGTGCCTCCTGCTGTAGTGGAGGAGCGCTCAACCACGACAACTACGACTGAAACACCGCTCCTCACCGACGATGAGAAAGACCGGATCGAGGAGAGCATCGAGAACCAGAAGGAACTGAACGAGGAAGCTGCGGAGGCCCAGGAAGAAATGGCCGACGAGCTGGAAGATGAGCTGGATTAACGAGTGTTCCTGAAACGGCTGTTGAAGCCTTGAAATCGGAGAGCGGACAACTGGCGCTCAGGCGCTGTTGTTCGCTCTCTCTTTTGTTTTGTGCGATCCTTTACCTCCTGCCGGAAAATATAATGCTGAACGGCTGCTTGCCCGTTGGGGGCGGACGCCCGATTGAATTTATCCATGCCACCGTCCTCGACTCCGGACCCGACCGCCGCGCGGGAATGCGTTTTTGAAGCAATAGAACTCAAAAAGGAGTTCGACGATGGGCGTGTGCATGCATTGCGGGGAGTAAGTTTCCGCATCTATGAAGGGGATTTCGTGGCGATCATCGGTCGAAGTGGCTCCGGCAAGACGACGTTGCTGCAGGTGCTGGGGGCTCTGGATCGGCCTAGCGCTGGATCACTATTGTATCGTGGCAGATCTTTACCGGGTATGGCGGATCTGGCCACTTATCGAGCACGTGAGATTGGCTTCATCTTTCAGGCGTTTCATCTGCTTCCGACCTTCACTGCATTGGAGAATGTACAGATCCCCATGTTTGAGACTGACCGGCCGCTCTCGGAGCGAAAGGAGCGAGCTGCCGATCTCCTCCGTGCGGTGGGATTGGAGCACCGGCTCAACCACTTCCCGTCAAAGCTCTCCGGAGGTGAGAAACAACGGGTGGCAATTGCCCGGAGTCTGGCAAACGCTCCCTCAGTGCTCCTGGCGGATGAGCCGACCGGAAATCTCGATAGCGAGAATGCACATGCGATCCTGGATCTTCTTTCACGCTTACATCAGGAGAAGAAGATGACACTCGTGCTGGTGACGCATGATATGACAGTGGCAAGGCGCGCATCTCGCGCAGTCCAGGTTCAGGACGGACGGATCATTTTCGACGGGAATCCAGCCGACCTCCCCACAGTTTTCTGAGATGACATTTTTCACTGTTGTTGTGCGTGGTCTCCTGCGGCGCCCTGTGCGGACAGGACTCACCCTCCTGGGCATATCGATCGGTATCTCTGCAGTAGTCGCGCTCGTGGGAATGTCGCGCGGCTTTGAAAGCAGTTGGACCGCAGGCATGAAGTCCCGCGGTACTGATATCGTGGTGAATAATATGGGGAGCTCGCTGACACCGAAACCATTCGACGCCTCTGTACGGGACCGGATTACTCCTCTCCCGAATGTAGCGGCGACATGTACCCTCCTCGTCGAACTGATGAGTATCGAGAGTGCGGAGATGATGATCGTCTCGGCTCGCGAGTGGGGAGGCTTTTCATGGGAGAACCTGAAGGTAATCTCCGGACGCCTACCAAAGGACGAGAAAGAGCGGGCTGTTGTTCTCGGGACGGCAGCGGCGGAGATGCTGGGCAAAAAGGTCGGTGATACCCTTCAGCTCGAGACGGAAGAACTCGCAGTCGTCGGGATCGCTGACGGTGGAGCGGTTGTAGAGAATGGTTCCGTTATCCTTTCGCTCCCCATTCTCCAGGAGATTACGGGAAACGAAGGCCAGGTCAGCATTATCGATGTGCGCGTTACTCCGGGAACAACCGAGGAAGAGATGAACAGGCTGTGTCAGCAGATCACCGAGTTAATACCGGAAGCCCGCGCGCAGGCAGCAGGGGAGCACATCCGTAAAAGCCAAGGTTATCGTATCATCAACGCCATGAGCTGGGGCACCTCTCTCCTTGCAATTCTCGTCGGTGTGCTCGGCGTGATGAATACAATGCTGATGACGGTG
>CBINJX010000140.1:0-8711 GCA_966251085.1 uncultured Verrucomicrobiales bacterium | reverse complement strand
ACCGCGATTCTCAAGGCGCGGATCGACACCCACCTCCGCCTGCATGCCTTGCGCGCGCAGCTTCAGCAGCAGAATGCGGAGCTGGAGCTATGGCGACGCACCCATGAGATGGACCTGGAGGCGGCACAGATCACTCAGCAGGCGATCCTTCCGCTGCAGACCCCGCAAATTTCCGGATGGGAAGTCGCCGCTTATTTCAAACCGGTGATCCAGGTGGGCGGAGATATCTACGACTGGATACGTCTGCCAAATGATAGATGGCTTTTCTGGATCGCCGACGTGACCGGCCATGGCGCGTCTGCCGCTTTGCTCACGACACTGTGCAAACTGATCTTCCGCCACGCTGCCAGCGAGGCAACGACACCATGTGAGGTGCTGAGGGCGGTGAATGCGGACTTCTTCGCGATCCTGCGGGGCAAATCCTTCATGACTGCTGCATGTATGATTGTGCACCCCGACTCGGGAGAGATCACTTTCTCAGGCGCGGGACATCCGCCCCTGCTGATCATGCGGAAATCCGGCGAAGTCGAACAGCTCGCCTCCCAAGGTCCTCCGATCGGGATTTTGCCGCGGCAGGAATGCGGCGAGGCCTCGGCGAAGCTGGAGATCGGAGACGTGACACTACTCTATACCGACGGGCTATACAGCACGATGGATGAGACTGGCGCCCGGATGACACCGAAGCAGGTGCCCGCTTTATTGCCAAAGGAGGCCGTATCCGCTGAAGACTTCCTGAACCAGACGCTGAACGAGGTACATAAGTTCGCGAAAGGCGAACCGCTGCCGGATGACTTGGCGGCAGTGGCGCTGCGGCGGGAGTGACTTTGGTTCGCTCCCACTTCAATCTTTGAAGTCATACCTGAGGACAACAGATCCCTTGCTCACCGAGGCCGGGATATAGCGAACCTCAGCCTGGTCTGTGTACCAGTCCCCCTCCCATTGAAACTCGGAGCGCCCGTTGACCAACTGATCTTTGTAAACGGCACCATTCTGGATGAGTTGCACTCGAGCTTCTCCATCGAGTGTCGCCGCTCCGTTAATCCGGATCCGGTGAATGGCTCCCTGTGATGGCGTCTTTCTCAAAACGAGAACTTCCGGTTTGGTAACATCCCTGACCTCAACCGTGCGTTTTGAGCAGCCACTCCCGGCAAGCACGATACCCAGACAAAGAAGCGAAAGAGAGACGGTGTTCATGACGGGTGAACGAGTAGTTACGAGTTCTACGACCATCAAGCGGACGCGCTGAATGCAGGGATCACTGATGCGAGAGGATCCTTCGTGACGGAGTAGGCAATTTGCAGTAGCGCCGGGATTACGTTTCAAGGTCAAGATGATGTGATCCGACTCGAACAGATCCTTTTCACAAAGCACGGAAAAGGCAGCGCTGCAGAGTCTCAAGCGAGAGTAGGAGAAAACCATCGGATCGCGGCGGAAATAGACCAATTGAGCGGACAACTGGGCACTAGCCGCCTCCCTCCTCCTGCTCTACACCTGAGCCGCAGGACGCCGTCTCACCGATCATGTTCAAGCGCTACTCCATCCCGGGATCATCTCCCGCCACTCTGATCCCCCGTGTCGCGGGCGTCGGTATTCCTCCGGAACTCCGCGTCACGGAATACGGACCGGATTTTCTGGAGGTGCGCACTGTGCGATCGGTGGCAGAGCTGCCCGACATTGTCTCCGACGGGAAGGTGCGGTGGATCGAGATGAACGGGCTTGGCGATGTGGAGGCGCTTCGGGCACTCGGTGACAAGTACGGGCTTCATCCTCTCGCTCTCGAAGACACGCTCAACACGGGGCAGCGCCCCAAGGTGGAGTCGTATGAGAATCACCTCTTTATCGTAGCTCAGATGGTTTACCGCGATGAGGAGCTACGGCTCTGCGGTGAACAGGTTAGCATGTTTCTTGGCTCGGGTTTTCTGATCACCATTCAGGAAGAACCACGGGTGGATGTCTTCACCCCAGTCCGCGAACGTCTCAACCTGGGTAGCGGCCTAATCCGGAAACTCGGGAGTGATTACCTAGCATACGCTCTGCTCGATTCCATCATTGACCATGTCTTCCCGGTGCTGGAGGCAGTGGGTGATTCGATCGAGGAGCTGGAGGACGGAATTCTCGAGGAGCCGAACAAGGAGTGCCCGCAGAAGCTGCACGAATACAAGCGGGTGCTGATGCAGATGCGCCGGTTTATCTGGCCCGAACGGGATGTCATCAGCTTTCTCCTGCACGACGATAGCGGACTGATCTCAAAACAGACCAAGGTTTTCCTTCGGGACTGCTATGATCATACGATTCAGATCATGGACCTCATCGAGAGCTATCGGGACGTCATCTCCGGGCTGATGGACATGTATCTCTCCATGGTCGGAATGCGGACCAATGAGGTGGTGCGTATCCTCACAGTCGTCTCCTCCATCTTTATTCCTCTCACCTTCATTGCCGGTGTCTATGGGATGAATTTCGCTCACGAGGTGAATGGCAAGGTACTGCCGTTGAACATGCCGGAGCTGTATTCGCCCTACGGATATGTGGGATGCCTCGTGTTCATGGCATCGGTCGCTGTTGCGCTGCTGATCTTCTTCAGGCGCAAGGGGTGGCTGTGAGGGGGCGGTTGAGGGTTGAGAGCACCAAACGAGCAGGGCGCGTGAAAGGGGGAAGAAAGTAATCAGTGAGTCAGTAATTAGTAATCAGTTCAGACTCCGCTACCTGTATCCGCTCCGAGCTGCCTGTGCACGGCTCTCAACTCGATACTCGCTACTATTTACTTTCAGAGAAGTTGAGGGACGGGTGATGGCCGATCGGATACTGTCCGGCACTCACCGGTGGTTGAGCTGTTTGCAGTTCACACGTGCACACTGCCTCGAGTGTCTGCACTCTTCCGCGTATGAAGTACACTTACGCTGAGCTTGCCGGGATGATCGATCATGCGCTGCTTCATCCGACCATGACGGAGTCGGAGATGCGAGCGGGGTGCGAGATGGCGGCGCAGTACAAGGTCGCGTCGGTGTGCATCAAACCCTATGCAGTGCGGCTCGCTGCGGAGTGGCTGCGCGGGAGCGGCGTGGCTGTTGGAACGGTGATCGGCTTTCCGCACGGCGGTTCTGCGACGGAGGTGAAGCGTTATGAAACAGAGATCGCCTGCCGGGATGGCGCGAAGGAAATCGACATGGTGGCGAATATCGGGGCGGCGGTTTCCGGCGATTGGAAAATGGTGGAAAACGATATCCGCGCAGTCGTTGATGAGGCACACCGGCACGGGGCGCTGGTGAAGGTGATTTTTGAGAACGGATATCTGGCGGATGAGGTGAAGATCGGCCTGTGCAAAGCGAGCGAAGCGGCAGGTGCGGAGTTCGTGAAAACTTCGACTGGCTTCGGGTTCGTGAAAACTCCGGAAGGGACTTTCGTTGCGACCGGCGCGACGGAAGCTGACCTGCGCCTGATGCGGGCGAATGTCTCCCCCCATGTGCAGGTGAAAGCTGCAGGCGGGGTGCGCGATCTGGATACCCTGATCGCTGTACGAGATATCGGGGTGACGCGATGTGGCACCAGTTCGACGGTGCAGATCCTCGATGAATACCGGAAGCGTGCGGCGTCAGGCGAAAGTACGACAGGGTCCGGTAAAATCGGCGGTGGGTACTGAAGACCGAAAATCTCGCACTACCGCCCTCGCCGCCCTGAGTGTCAGGAGCGGAATCGATCGCGAAAATAAGGAGCGACGCGTCAAAGTGGGTCGGACTTGCAGTCCGACTGAGTGGAGTTGCGTAGCTCCTTCGCTTTCCAAACACCCTCGCCTCCGTGCATTCCGCCAGGGTGGCCGCGGTGCTTTTTCCTCTGCGCAAGCTCCAGGCGCTGGCGCGCTACCGATCCGCAGCAGGCTGGGAGAACGCCGTCTGCTCTCTACGCTCTCTCCAGGCGGACGGGGACGTCCACCCCACTCTGACGCGCCGCAGCGGCGCGTAACTTCAGATATTCACAATCGGCGATGACGCTTTGAGTGATAACTATATGACTTGGAGCGATATCGATATGGCTCCGAGTGTCGTCCACGACACTTTTTCTTATTCCGACGACACTCGGAGTCATTTGGACGACACTTTGAGCGCTGCCGATATGACTCGGAGTCATATCGGAATGACTCGGAGTGTCGTCGATGACACTTTTTCTTATTTGGACGACACAAAAAGTGTCGTCGGAGACACTTTGAGGTAAGCGTCAGTCATGCTGCCTATTGACGCTGGGCTTGAAAGTTTTCGAGAGGTTCTGACGATCTTCATAAACGTCAGAGCCGAAAGGGATCGACCGGGTACGTGTACCAACTGAGCGCCGAAAAGCTCTGACCTACGAGGTTGAGCGTTGCGGGCTGAGCCTGATGAAGTTCGGGTGTCTCAAAGAAAGTTGATCGGTTTTTGCCCGGTTTGGCTCCGTGTTTCTCGTTTGCAAGAAGCGGGACAAGTGTGCCCGCAGAAACGTTCGCATTCAAAAGAGACACGCCAACCGATTCACTTACCTTCGGCGGCAGGGGAGGTGCTGACCTCCCGCCTCATTCCGGGCGCGTAAGAGTGAAACTCCATGTGCTCCGCCGTATTTGTGTAGTCGTGATAGCTCTTGCTGCTTCCCAGACTGAGATTTGAGTGCACGGCCAAGTTTGAAAAGTTTGACTGATTCTCACCGCTGCCCAAATCAACAGTGACCTTGGAATCGGCTGTGAACAGACTGTCTCGTATCGTCGCGTTTTGGATCACGTTCCGCGTGTTCTTTGTATCGGCGGGATAGTACAGGACTACATTCTCGAAGATCATCCGTCGCCTTGTTTGCCAAAGGAAATGAGTATCGATGAACCGAGTGTCTAAGAACTTGAAGTTGTGCAGCCCCATCTGCCCCACGTCCGCATCGTTGTTCTCGTTGGTCCATATCTTTCCCCCCTCGATGGTACAGGACCTGTAAACCGTCGTTACGCTGGCCACCTTACCTGCCACCACGCCCGTCTTCTCCTGCGCAATCCCGTCTACGTAAAGATAGATACTCGCATCGATTCCCTTTGGCGTCCTAGCCTTGATGAGACACTGGCTCAACTCCGTGTTCTCGCAGGATGTGGCTATGAGGATATGCTCAGAACTGGCATCCGGCTCTACTTCTATCATGCAGTTATTGAATCGAACCGCCTTGGTTAGCATGGTGGACGTGACGAATAACGCGCCGCCGATGTTGTTGGAAAACTTGCAGTTATTGAACGTCATGAAGCCGTTGAATTCATCGCTGGTGTACTTCATGTCGCCGGAATTGTCGCCCAACGGAGAGTGATGCGGCTCTATGTCCATGCCGACTGCAGGGGCATGGCTGCCGTATCGGCCCGTCTTGCCGGTATCCGCAAACTCGCAATTGTTGAATGTGCCGTAGGCACCGCCAACCATAGAGAAGCCCTGCCGGCCATTTCGGAGGCAACGGACATTATTGAACTCCATGAAACGGGAGATCTTCTCTTTCTTCGTATCCAGATCCAAAATGCCGGCAACTTGGATGCCATCCACTGTGAAGCCTTGTACCGTGACATTCTCGAGCTTGAAGTGTTCGCACCCGCTGAAGATCAGACCATGCCCCTGCCACTCCATTAGCTTTTCGTCTTTGGTAGTGTCTTGGACATTACCATCGATCTCGAAACCCCGGACATAGATGTTCTCGGAATTGATGAAGCTTAGCGGTGTCAAATGCCACAGCGTGGAATAACGTCCTCCGGCGATCTGATGGTTCGCTTTGCGGTGAAATTTGCCTGACACGGAAAACCTCGCCTGATCACCGATGATGTTGAGCCCCCTGCAATTCCTGAATTCGATGTTCTCGATCGCGATGCGCTCCTCCAGATACGTGTTGGACTTGGAGTCGTACTTCTGGGTTTCCGTTACAGCCTTCTCGTTCCGTGGATCAACGGTCTTGTACTGGTTGATGAAGTAGGTTCCCTTGGGAAAGTAATAGCTCCCTCCTCCTCGCCGGTTTACATCATCGGCCCACGCTCTCAACTTGGCGTAGTTGTCGGTTCTCCCTGTTCTGTCGAGGTGATACTCGTCGGCCACATTCACGACAACCATACTTTCGATACTGCTCCCTGTGGCAGGATCGGCTCCATGGATGCCCGCAATGCCAAGATTGAGGAAAAGAGGCAAAAGCAGTATGAACGGTCGTATGATTTGAGCGGGTGAGGATTGCATAACGAGTGGAAGGGGTCGGTTCTGAATGGCACTGACTTTAGCTGATTTAGGATGAAAATTGCTGGAAAGAAAGGGTTTGCAGCCGGTGTGTAAGGGGTGAGCGCCACGCCTTTCTTTCCTGGTTTCGCGCGGATTCTCTTTGGACGTCCTCCGGTGGATGCGGCGACAAGAGTCCTGAAAGAAGCTGCCCGAAGTAATGAAGCAATCAGCGAACTGGCCACTGGTTTCGGCCGCTTCTTCGGAGATCCTCTCAAAGACGGACCAGCAGTGGATGAGCAGGAGCCAGTCGAGTACCGCGACCGCAACTATACTCAGCAGATCACTTTTTGGGCCTTTCTCTTTCAGGTGCTCACGCCGGGGTGCGCCTGCCGAGAGGTGGTGCGTCGGGTGCAGCTCTGGTGGAGGGAGCGCGATCCGCAGAAGTCGATCTCCTCGGACACAGGCGCGTACTGCAGGGCTCGGTTGCGTCTGCCATTTGTCTGGCTGGAGCAGTTGCAGCAGGCGCTTGTCTCCAGGCTCACGGAGCATGTGGCTGCCTGGCAGCTCTGGTGTGAGCGGCGGGTGAAGATTATCGATGGAACCACCGTGTCGATGCCGGATACCGAAGCCAGCCAGGAGTTCTGGCCGCAACAGAAAGCTCAGAAGCCCGGCTGTGGTTTTCCGTTGATGCGGGTGGTGGGACTGTTCTGTCTGAGTTCCGGGGCGCTGCTGAAAACCGCACGTGGAACCATGTACCAGGCCGAACCTCGTCTGGCCCGGGCGCTCTGGTCTTCCTTGGACAAAGGTGACGTGCTCCTCAGTGATCGTGGTTTCTGCTCCTATTCGATCATTGCACGGATGTTGGAAAAGGGAGTCGACTGCGTCATGCGCCTGCATCAGCGCCGGAAAGTGGGCGCCAGAGGCGGAAAGTGGCTCGGCCCGGGAGACCGCATCGTGAGCTGGAAGCGGCCTCCGCGCAGCTTTGCGGGACTGGAAGGCGAGAAGGCGGACTTCCATACGCTGACTCGCGAACTGAAGGTGCGCATCATCCGATGGCGCATTGAGGTGCGTGGCTTCCGCACTCGGGAGGTAATCCTCGTGACCACTCTGCTCGATGCAGAGACCTACCCGGCCGAAGCCCTTCAGGATCTCTATCTGCAGCGCTGGGCAGTGGAGCTACATCTGCGCGAGATCAAGACATTGCTCGGCATGGAGGTACTCCGCTGCAAGAGCCCGGCCATGGTGGAGCGCGAGATCTTACTCCATCAGATTGCCTATAATCTGGTGCGCTGTGTCATGCAGGAAGCAGCGGAAAAGAATCATGTTGAGCTGCGAAGCCTCAGCTTCAAGGGGACCCTGGATACACTGCGCGCCTGGGCTCCGACTCTTCACCGTGCCCGTGCCGAACCTGACATGGTGAAAGAACTCTATACGACGATGCTTTCGATCATCACCTCCGATCTTCTGCCATGGCGCCCAGGACGCAGCGAACCACGTGCGCGGAAGCGACGGCCCAAGATCGTCCCGCCCTTGACCAAACCCAGACACCAGATGCGCGTACCTCCTCATCCTTTTCAATGGAAACCAGCCTCAGCTTAAGTCAGTGCCATTCGGTCGGTTCTTGAATTCTACATGAAGGTTGCAAGGAAAAGTCGATCTGGTCCGATGTAGAATTCAAGAACCGGTGCGCCCGTGAAGCGGGCATCAACGCGGGTGAAAGTCCCGCCGGTGCAATTAGACGGTTCAGCACCGAAGACCGTGCCAACTGCGTCGCTGTGAGGCGGGGTGGGGAGCAGGCATGGAGTCGAACCGGCAGGTCGCAATACACATGAACCACATAAATGAGCCTCGAAAGAACACTCCCGGCAGCCGAGCCCCTCGATTCTGGGCGAAGGCCGCAGAGTTGGAATCCGGATCAATCGTCGTGGGTTTCAACAATGGACCGGCGGGGTCTGCGTGGGCGACATGTCGGGAAGTGATGTTCGGGTAAGCGGGGAGATCTGCGATGGCGAGTAAAGAAGACTCAACTGGCGGCACAACTTCGACAAGGAAGGAGGCCGCACAGGCCATCGCAGAAGTCGGAGGTGTTCGTAGTAGTGATGATCCCGCGCCGGACCTCTGGTCTGGAGAACTCGCGGAGGAACGAAGGGACACCACTTGTTCCGCAGCAGAGAAGAGCAACAAAGGACGTGGTGACGGCCCGGAAGGGCTACCAGCACCCGGAAAAGTTCGGAAGTTGCAAATCACGCTGTATCGGAAAGCGAAGTCAGAGCCGGAGTATCGGTTTTGGAGTCTGTATGGAGAAGTGCAACGCGCTGATGTGCTGGAAACAGCATGGAAACGCGTGAAGGCAAACGCAGGAGCGGCAGGCGTGGATGGGGTCAGTATTGAGGAGGTTGCTGCCGATGAGCAGGTGGAAGAGGCGTGGCTGTCGGCGCTCAAAGAGGAGCTTCACCGCAAAACGTATCGGCCTGCGCCGGTGCGCCGGGTGAAGATTGCGAAAGCAAGCGGAGGGTTCCGGAAGCTGGG
>CBINJX010000139.1:0-8745 GCA_966251085.1 uncultured Verrucomicrobiales bacterium | reverse complement strand
CTGCGCGAGGCAGCCCAGGATCTCAGCCGTTCATTACACTCCGCAATCGTGGAGAGTTCCGGGAGTTGTGACTTGCTGAGGATCTTGCCCACCGCTCGAGAAGCGTCGGGTATGTCGCCAATCACCATCGGAGCATCAATCTGGCCGATGAGTTCCAATCCCAGGTTAAACCGCTTCAAGCGATCTTCCGCACTGAGCCCTTCGCCATAGCAGAACCAAAAGAGCGCATCGAGTGCGATGACCAGCGAAGGTTTGTCGGCCACAGTAGTCGCCACCTGTTTCTTCATCGTATCTACGGGGCTGATGAAGAGGAACCGCTGAGCATGAGTCCTGACCGGATCTCGAGAAATTGGGAGGGCAGCCTCGATGAAGTTCTCGAGCCGGTACAGGGCTGAACTCGGTCCACCCAGCGGTTCTGCGATGGTGAATCCGTCACTCACGCTTGCTCCGAGGAGCACTACACGCTTGAAAAGCTCAGGAGCTGGAGCCTCTGTCTTGAGCAGGTCGGCCCTTGAAATTTCTTTCGCGCTTGGAACCTGACCAGCAACTGGCGCGATGAGGGCCAACAGGAACGTTGAAAGAACCAATATCCAGTTCCGCGAGAGCGACGATCTTTCCATGGCAGTTCGGAGGGAGAACGACATCATGGCAGTTCGCTCCTCGAGAATCAATGCCAATACCGGGTGCGCTGCAGCTCCAGTTGACCACCCCGCCGGCCCCGCTAGAGCAATGATTGAGGTGAATCCACATCGTGCCTGCCTCCTCAATTCCCCGGGTGCATATTCGAACAGGTTCGCCTCGTAATCGTAATCCTAATCTTACTCGTATTCCCCCGGCTGAAGACATGCCAAAATGGCGATTACGATTACGATTAAGAGTACGAATAAGAAGCGCCTATTCGGATCGGCTCTAAAAGCGAGTTTAGAAAGCATCGGATGTGTCACATTGATCGATGAGCGACGGCTTCACATTCTTTGAACCCGAACGCCGCTTTTGCGTTGGCTGTTCACAGCTCCGCAGGAGCGTTTTAACTCAGCCCAGACCGACAGGCCTGGGGATCAGAAAGAAAGCGTTTGCGGTCTGTAGGACCGCGGTATTTTCCCGGAGCAGACGCTGGATTCAGGGAAACTATGGCGGTCTTTCTGCAACGAACACGAACAAGAGCGGTGATGAGTCCAGAGAAGTAAAGACGCTCAACTTCGACTCCATCCTACAGATCCCAAACGCGGGAGCGGAAAAGAAGAGGAGAAGGCGCTCCGGTAGCATGACTTCCCTGGGAGACCTCGCCCCCTTGTTACCCCCACCCAGCCCTCGGCCGGGCTGGGCTGATTTTCTAAAAGCGGCTTTCAGGCTGAATGGCTCGATCAGCTAATCGTCCGTGCCGCTTCGACATTACCAGAGGCTGTGCGAAGCGGCTCTCAATCCGCTTTCTAAACGCGCTCTAAGATTAAGAATCCGGAGCTATTCGGTCTGTGCCTTGGATTTTGGCGCTGGCTTATACTTCTGCACAATTTGCATGATCCTAGCGTTCAACTGCTCGCCTTTGGATTGAAAGTACTCCTGCCCGATCTGCATCGATTTCTGCATGACGCTTGGCAGCTTCTGCAGCATCTTCTTGCCCGTTGGCGTCTGGTAAAAAGCGATCATGTCCCGCAGTTCACCCTCGGTAAACTCCTGCACATATAGCTCGGTGATCTTTGGCTGAAACTCCTCCCATTTGATCTCGGCGGCATACCATTCGTCCATCGCCTGCCTGATTTCAGCAACCGCCGCGTCAGGCATTCCCCGCTGCTTCATCTGGGCGAGCATTGGTTCGAGTGCACCTTTGAACCCCACGCCCATTGCCTCTTTTGAACCAGAGATCTCAACCAGCTCTTGAGCCGCTTTTCGATGAGATGCGTCATCGGCGAACAGTACGGCTGGTGCAATGAGGAGAGCGCCCGCGAAGAGTATCGATTTCATCACGCCTTAGATTGCCCTACTGCAATCCCCGACGCGATTAAAAACGTTCCGTCTCAAGATGCACTTTTGGACGCAGTAGTTTTACCCCTGCCATGAAAGCGTTTAGGCAACTACCCCCGCGCGCGTGTTCCGCATCGGAATGATTGTGGCTCATGGAATGATCGGCTTACTCCGGACTCGTTTTACGGCGCTCGATGTACTCCTCGAAATCAGCGAGCGTGAACTCATCCCCGCTCCACTCTACAGGATTGCGTTTGGTGAACTCCCGCCACAGGGAAAACTCGGCCCCCGGATCACAATCTCCATCGATAACTCCATTTGGATCATAGTCCCTGGCGATCGTGCGGCTCTTCATGGCTCGACTGATACGTGAGCTGCACCATGCGAGGATGTGACAGTGACGATTCGTTTCCCGTTGATACAACTCGGACGGTTTGACCGCCGGTCCGCGAGAAGCTTCATAGTAGCCGAGTCGTCCCGGCTCCCCTCCGGAGCGAAAGCGGCGGGACGCCGCTTCCACTTTTAAAATTCCGACAAAGGATCTGGCCGAAGGTACCAGAGATGATTGCTAGCCCAAGTGGATGGGCCTGAAGCGCGATTCCGTAGAAACGCTAAACCACACCGGAGCGAAAGGGTGCGACAAACTGCAACTTTACCGGGCGCAACGCGGCAATTCCCACTTCCACGACCGTGCACTCGAGCGGAAGTTCAAATGCCCGGCATACTTCGAGAGCACCGGCTAAACGGGCATGAGGGATACGCGTGGCGAGAGTGCAATGAGGATTCCACCGTTCGACCCTATAGTGATCCCACATACCAAGGGACACATCCCGAAATCCGCTGAGAAATCGCCGATGCATAGCAAGCAGTTCAGGAGTAACCTGTGGCGCAAGGTACAAAACGGACCGCGCTCCAGGGAAGATCCCGAAAGCCGGAAAAACGACAGGAAATCTTTCGTTTGCGAGCGCGAGTTCTTCCACGAGGACCGCTGCTTTACCCAAATCAATCTCCTCACAGACTGCCAATGAAAGATGAGGACGCGAGGCATTGTGGTGCTCGGGACGCACTCCACAGCTCACGAGCGCATTCCATAAGGCTCGGATTCTCCCGTCACCAACAGCGTCGAAATACAGCTCAATTGCAAACGGCATACGCGTGGTGGTTCTCTACGCTAAGGAGTTAGCCAAGTTCTTATTTTCCGCGACCACCTGCAGTTTTTCTGCGCTGCCCCGCTTCTCCCAATGGACTTTCGCAAGGCCGGTGCTTGGACCTGCGGAACTGGCTCCAAGAGGTATTTGAAGCGGAAGCATCTGGACGGACGTCATCTCACCTTGCCGAGCTATTTGGCGAACATACCCCTTCTTGAGGCCCACTGCTCGAAGGATGTGTGTGAGTGACAATCATCGTTCGCATTTCTCCGCAGTCCGAAGAGAATTCCGGCTCGCCTTTGTCGCGTAACCTCCCGTCATGAGCCTGCCCTCACCTCAAACGCCTGCTTTTCCGCCTGAACTCGCCTTCCTAGCGGGTGGTGGGGAGATGGGAGAACGCATTCGTTCGTTCAACTGGAGCGCTACACCTCTGGGTCCAGCAGCAAACTGGCCACAAAGCTTGAAGACCGCAGTGCGTATCATGCTGGCCTCGCGCCAGCCGGTTTGGATTGGTTGGGGGCCAGAACTGATTTACCTCTACAATGATCCCTATCAGGACATCATCGGCGGGCGGCACCCGGTGGCGTTGGGCAAACCAACCAGGGATGTGTGGCCGGAAATTTGGGATGTCATTGGGCCGATGCTCGATACCGCCATGGGCGGGGTAGAAGGGACCTATGTGGAGGAGCAACTCCTGATCATGGAGCGGCACGGCTACCCTGAGGAGACTTACTATACCTTTTCCTACACCCCCATCCCGAACGATGTCGGCGGAGCCGGAGGGATAATCTGCGTTAACACTGACGATACTCAGCGCGTGATCGGTGAGCGTCGTCTTGCCGTGCTCCGCGCTCTGGCCAGCGGCGTTGCGGAGACGCATGACGCCGAAGAAGCCTGCCGATGCACGGTAAAGGAACTCGAGGGATGCTCCTTTGACGTGCCCTTTGCGCTGATTTACCTCGTGGAAAGCGAGGGCGCCGAGGCGCGGCTCGTTGCCACGACGAGAGGTATATCTGGTACCAGCGCAGCCGCTCAGACTGTTTCCCTGCGCGAAGAGGACGAAGCCCTGGCTCTTTGGCCCTTACTCAAAGCAGTAACGGGGGAGCGACACACCATCACCGGGCTGGATATGCTTGCTGACCTTCCAGGAGGCCCGTGGCCCGAGCGCACGCACACAGCACTGGTACTTCCACTTTCCACCGGCACGGCTGGCACGCCGCCATTCGGGTTTCTTGTTGCCGGTGTGAGTCCACGCCGTGCACTCGATGATGTTTACGAGGGCTTTTATGATCTTCTCGCCGCGAGTACTGCGCAGGGAATCACTAATGCCCGGGCGCTCGAAGAAGAGCGACGCCGTGCGGAGGCCCTGGCGGAGCTGGACCGTGCAAAGACTGCCTTTTTCTCAAACGTCTCTCACGAGTTTCGCACACCTCTCACACTAATGCTCGGGCCTCTGGAGGAACTGCTCGCGCGACGTGATGCCGACCTCTCCCCCACTGCGGCTGCATCTTTGGAATTGGTGAACCGGAATGGATTGCGCCTGCTGCGGCTCGTCAACACGCTTCTCGATTTTTCCCGAATTGAAGCCGGGCGGGTGCAGGCCTCGTTCGAGCCGACCGATCTCGCCGTATTTACCGCGGAGCTGGCAAGCGTCTTCCGATCGGCTTGCGAGCGCGCCGGCTTGCGATTGACCGTCGCCTGTCCGCGGCTACCGGAGCCGGTATTTGTGGATCAGGACATGTGGGAGAAGGTTGTCCTGAATCTGCTCTCGAATGCTTTCAAATTCACCTTTGAAGGCGAGATCGCGGTAAGCCTTACCAGCACGGATACGCATGCCGAGCTGCGCGTACGCGACTCCGGCGTCGGTATTCCTGCCGAGGAGATGCCACGGCTTTTCGAGCGCTTCCATCGCATTGAAAGCACACGCGGCCGCACACATGAGGGAAGCGGCATCGGCCTTGCGCTGGTACACGAACTCGTGCGTCTCCACGGTGGCCAGGTCTCCGCTGAGAGCACACTCGGCCAGGGCACAACCTTTATCGTCAGGCTTCCGTTTGGAAGCAGCCATCTGCCTGCGGACCGATTAGGGCTAGGACGTGGTACAAGCACTAAGGGCATCATCGCTTCGCCATTTGTGGAGGAAGCGTTTCGATGGCTACCGGATTCTCCAGAGGCAATTCCTGAGATTCCTGCAATCCCGACGTTGGTCAACCATGCGCGTCCTGCAGACCAGCATGGGGCAGCAGCGAGGCCTCGTATCCTTGTGGCTGACGACAACGCTGACATGCGTCTGTATCTGACGCGGCTTCTTGCGGAGCACTACGTGGTCGAAACCGTGCCCGACGGAGAGGCTGCCCATGCCATCGTACATCAAAGACGCCCCGACCTGATCCTGAGCGATGTGATGATGCCGAAGCTGGATGGCTTAGGCCTCGTGCGCCGTCTGCGTGCCGATGAGGCGCTCCGCACCCTGCCTATCATTCTTCTTTCGGCCCGTGCGGGAGAAGAGTCCCGTGTCGAAGGACTCAACGTTGGCGCGGACGATTATCTGGTGAAACCCTTCAGCGCCAGAGAGTTGCTCGCTCGGGTCGAGTCGCATCTCAAGCTGGCCCAAGTCCGCATTCAAGCCGAGGGACGAGTGACACAGGTGTTGGAAAGTATCACTGACGGTTTCCACACGTTAGACTCCGAGGGTCGCTTCAGGCGATTCAATGCCGCCGCACGGGCGATGTTCGCCGCTCAGGGTCTCGACACGGATGCCCTCCTCGGACAGCCTTTCTTCGACGTATTTCCCGAGGCGCGAGGGACGCGTGGTGCTGACGCAATCATGCGGACGTTGACCGAGCATGTACCTACGGCAGTCGAGCATTTCTTCCCTCTCTGGCAGCGCTGGTACGCAGTCCGTAACTTCCCGATAGCTGATGGCGGCGTAGCCACTTTCTTTCAAGATATCACCGAGACCAAACTAGCGGAGGAAGTCATGCGCGCCAGCCATGATACGTTCCGGCATCTCGTAGAAAATTCGCCCTTTGGCGTGTACGCCGTTGATGCGGATTTCCGCCTGGTGCAGGTCAGCGCGGGCGCGAGGAAGGTTTTCGAAAACGTGTCTCCGTTGCTCGGCCGAGACTTCGCCGAGGTGCTGCGTCTGATCTGGGAGGAGCCCTTCGCCTCCGAAGCAATCGGCATTTTTCGCAATACTCTGGAGACAGGTGAGCCTTATCACTCACCGAATACTGTCAAACAGCGTAATGACCTTCAGGAGATGGAATCCTACGATTGGCGCATTGAGCGCTTATCAATGCCGGATGGCCGCCCCGGTGTAGTATGCCATTTCTATGACCTTTCGGAACGTCAGGAATATGAGGCCGCACTACGAGCCAGTGAAGCACGCTTCCGGCTCCTGGCGGAATCACTGCCGCAGTTTGTCTGGGAGTGCGACGCGGCGGGTGTGATCCAATTTACGAACCAACGCTGGTTTGAGTTTTCCGGACTTACGTTCGAGGAAGCCCGCGATCCTGCGCGCGTCAGCTCCGTGTTTCACCCGGACGATGTTCCAAGGTTCTCTTCCGCCTGGGCCGAGGCACAGACCACTGGCTCGCCGTTGCATCTGCAAGCGCGGATGCGCCGCCACGACGGGGAGTATCGCTGGTTTCTCATCCGAGCGGAACCGATGCTCGACGGAACACGTGTTGTCCGTTGGTTTGGCACTTCCACAGACATCACCGAACACAAGCGGGCCGAGGAAGCTTTAGCGGAAAATCACGAGCGTCTCCAAGCATCGCTCGACGCAGCCAAGGCAGGCACCTTCCGCTGGAATCTCGAGACCAATGAGCTGGAGTGGGACAAAAATCTGGCTGCACTCTTTGGTCTCCCGCCGGGCAGCTCGGTTCGCAGCTTAGACGAATTCATTGCGGTGGTGCATCCGGAGGAGCGGCTCGAGGTAGCCGAACGGTGCAGGCGATGTGTATTGGAGGGAGAGGACTTCGACATGGAGTTCCGAGTGGTCTGGCCAGACGGAAGCGTTCACTGGCTCGATGACAAAGGTCGGATCTTCTCCGACCCGGAAGGTCGCCCCCTCTACATGACTGGCGCCTGTGTTGAGATCACCGCTCGAAAGGCGGCGGAGGAAGCGCTGCGACGAGCTGCTGCAGAAGCGGAAGCTGCCAACCGAGCCAAGGATTCGTTTCTGGCGGCGCTGAGCCACGAACTACGTACACCGCTTACCCCGGTCCTCATGAGCGCTGCCGCCTTGCGTGAGGACGATCGGATCCCTGCCGACGCTCGCGAGCAACTCTCTATGATGGAGAGGAACATTGCTCTGGAAGCCCGTCTAATCGACGATCTCCTCGATCTCACCCGAATCGCCAAGGGCAAGCTCGCACTACGTCTGCAGCCATGCGACACGCACGCTCTTATCTCGCTTGCCGTGGAAATCGTGCGCGATGAAGCGCAGGCTAAGGAATTAGTGCTGGAAACGAGTCTTCAAGCTAAGAAGCACGGCCTTGTCGCCGATCCAACCCGTTTTCAGCAGGTCATCTGGAACCTGCTACGTAACGCTGTGCGATTCACATCCCCGGGCGGGCGAATCACGATCAAAACGCGCGACATCGGAGACCATGTCCATCCCTCGTTGTGTATTGAGGTCCGTGATACAGGTATCGGCATCGAGCCTGATGCACTGGAACGCATTTTTGCTCCCTTCGAGCAGGCTCCAAGCGCAGGCGGACACCGCTTCGGTGGCCTAGGCCTTGGGCTCGCTATTGCCCGGGCCATTGTGGAGCTGCACGGTGGCAACATTCGCGCTGAAAGCCCCGGACGCGGCGCTGGCTCCGTGTTTACCGTGGAGCTCCCCGGAGCTACTGAGCCGCCCAAGGTTAAAACTCCCACGTCGGTCGGTAGCGATCGCGATTCCTCGGCTCTAGAAGATGGAAGATCACTGCGCCTGCTGCTCGTGGAAGATCACGAACCGACTCTCCGTGTTATGTCGCGACTATTGGAGCGCGCTGGCCACCAACTCACCACTGCCGGCACCGTAGCCGATGCACTCGCGGCCGCTGATTCCGCAGCTTTCGATCTGGTGATCTCCGATGTGGGGCTGCCAGATGGCACGGGCATTGAGTTGATGAGCACCTTACGAAAGCGCCATGGGCTCACAGGGATCGCACTCTCTGGATATGGCATGGAGGACGATGTAGCCCGAACCCGCGCCGCGGGTTTCGTAGCACACCTCGTTAAACCGGTAGATTTCAATCAGCTTCGCCATGCAGTACAGGAAATCCGGAGCCGTTGGCCCTGAAAGCGAGTTTAGAAAGCATCGGATGTGTTACATTGCTCGATGAGCGACGGCTTCACGTTCTTTGAACCCGAACGCCGCTTTTGCGTTGGCTGTTCACAGCTCCGCAGAAGCGTTTTAACTCAGCCCAGGCCGACAGGCCTGGGGATCTGAAAGAAAGCGTTCGCGGTCAGAAGGACCGCGGTAGTTTCCCGGAGCAGACGCTGGATTCAGGGGAACTATGGCGGTCTTTCAGACCTCGCCCCCTTGTTATTCCCACCCAGCCCTCGGCCGGGCTGGGCTGAGTGACTGCCGGTCCTTCGGACCTGAAAGGCGGCTGGCCGGCTCCGCCTCCGCACTTTT
>CBINJX010000138.1:0-8767 GCA_966251085.1 uncultured Verrucomicrobiales bacterium | reverse complement strand
AATCAGTAATCAGTAATCAGTAATCAGTAATCAGTAATCAGTAATCAGTAATCAGAGAGGTGAGAGGTGAGATGTGGGGCTGGCGCAGAGATCCGTGCGCCAGCATCCATCCGTCCTATTCGTCATATCAGTCCCATATTCCGCACTGATTACTGATTACTGACTACTCCTCTCATTCCCCCTCGCTTTCCTCTTGAGCCCCGAACCTCCCTCGGGGAGAACGCTCCCAAGGGCTTATGAACCAGGGCAACACCACACCCGACTATCTTCAAATCGGCTTTCTGCAGATGGGCCGCGACTTGCGGCTGCTGCTGGATTGTTTCGCCGAGGTACTCACCGATCTCGGTTATCCGGATCTCGCGGAGCATCTCCCCTGGCAGGGGCAGGTCGCAGACTTCACTACCGCGCCTCCCCGGCTGGGGCTGGCGCTTTCGGTGGCCTTCCAGATTCTCAACATGGTCGAGGAGCATGCGGCGGCCCATATCCGGGAGCTGCGCGAACGCTCGGAGGGGCTTTGTGCCGAGCGCGGATGCTGGGGCAGTCAGCTGAAGCGGATGAAGGAGGCGGGAATCACACCGGAGGAGATCCTGGAGACGATGCACCGGGTGCGGGTGGAGCCGGTGTTGACGGCACATCCGACGGAGGCGAAACGCCTGGCGGTGCTCGGGCAGCATCGTTTTCTTTTCGGGCTGCTGGAGCGGAGTGCGGATCCGAATGTGACGCCTTCGGAAATGCGGATGACGCGAGAGGCGATCAAGGCCACCCTGGAGCGGCTCTGGCGCACGGGCGAAGTACTGCTCGATAAGCCGACTCTGACGGATGAGCGGCGGAATGTGCTGCATTATCTGCGTGATGTTTTCCCAGCCGTGCTCCCGGATCTCGACGAGCGGCTGCGGCAGGCTTGGAGCGAGGTCGGTTTCGATGAGGCGGCTCTCTCAATTCCCGGCGCATTGCCGCGGTTGAGGTTTGGCACCTGGGTGGGAGGCGATCGGGATGGGCATCCGGGTGTGACGCCCGAGGTCACCGAGAAGACTTTGAAGCGGCTACGGGTGAATGCACTGGTGGTGCTCCACCGGCAGCTGACCGTGCTCTCAGAAAAGCTGGCAATTTCCACCTGGATGCAGCCCGCACCGCCGCAGTTGCTGGAGATGATCGAAGCGCTGGAATCCAAGCTGGAGAGTCGGACTCCGCACCGGGCTCACGGCGATGAGCCGTGGCGGCGTTTCGTAGAGCTGATGCTGGCGCGGCTTCCGCTGGAGCAAACACCCGGAGAAATGGCGCAGCTACGAGACGGCAGCACTTTTTACGTCCGTTCCCAGGAACTCCTGAACGATCTCGATACGCTTTATGCCTCGCTTATCGAAGTCGGTGCGAGGCGGCTCGCGGAGGCGGATGTCGCGCCGGTGCGGCGCACGGCGGAGGTGTTCGGATTTCACCTCGCGCAGCTCGATATCCGGCAGAACTCCGTCTTTCACGCCAAGGCTCTTACACAGCTTCTCGGAGCAGCGGGACTTACGGCGGATTCCTGGGATGATTGGTCGGAGACGGAACGTCTGCGTTTCCTCGAGCGCGAACTGCGCTCCCCTCGCCCGTTCCTGCATCCGAGCGCCTCAGCGGGGCCGGAGGCAGATGCGGTGCTCGGTTGTTACCGGGTGCTGGCGCAGCAGATCGAGAACTTCGGGGAGAATGGAATCGGCTCGCTGATCGTGAGCATGACACGCCGGCTCTCGGATCTGCTGGTGGTCTATCTGCTCGCTCGGGAGGTGGGGCTCATGCGGTCGTATCCGGAGGGAATGGTTTGTCTCCTGCCGGTGGTGCCGCTCTTCGAAACGATAGATGATCTCGAAGCGGCGCCGGATATGCTGCGCGCTTTTCTCGAGCAGAAGATCACGCGCACGAGCCTCGCGTATCAGGCAAAACGGGCCGGCCGTGAGGGACAACTGCTGCAGCAGGTGATGGTGGGCTACAGTGATAGCAACAAGGATGGCGGCATCCTCGCGAGCCAATGGGCGCTGCAGAAAGCACAGGCGCGACTGGCGCAGGTGGGACGGGATTGCGGCGTGAACCTGCGGTTCTTCCATGGGCGAGGTGGAACGGTGAGCCGCGGCGCGGGGCCGACACATCGGTTCCTCGAGGCGCTGCCGCACGGTTCATTGAGCGGGCATCTGCGGCTCACCGAGCAGGGTGAAACGATCGCGCAGAAGTATGGGAATCCGGTGACGGCGACTTACAATCTGGTACTGCTGCTGGCGGGGACGACGGCTACGACGGTGCTCCATTCCCGCGCAGGACACAGTGTGGCGCCGCTGGCGGGGGTGATGGATAAGCTGACCCGGGAAAGCCAACGCGCATATCGGCGGCTGCTGGAGGCGGAGGGTTTCCTGAGTTTTTACCGTCAGGCGACTCCGATCGACGCGCTCGAGCATAGCCGGATCGGCTCACGCCCCTCACGCCGCACGGGTCAGCCGAGCCTCGCGGACCTGCGCGCCATCCCGTGGGTCTTCAGCTGGAATCAGGCGCGGTTTTATGTGCCTGGGTGGTTTGGCACGGGGAGCGGACTTGCGGCGCTCTCTGAAGAGGAGCGTCAGGCACTTGCCACTCAAACCCGGGAGTGGCCCTTCCTGCATTACGTGCTCACCAGTATCGAGAGCTCACTCGCGAGTTCCGACCGGACGCTGATGGCGGCCTATGCGCAATTGGTTCCCGATGCCGCACTGCGTGAAAGGTTTATGCAGATGATCCTGGCGGAATGGGAGCTGAGCTATCGGATGATCGACAGCCTGCGCGGACGCTCGATGGCAGAGCGCCGTCCGCGAATGCTGAAGACGCTGGAACTCCGGAGCGAAGCGTTGCGTGTGCTGCATTATCAGCAGATCGCACTGCTGACGGAATGGCGCGGCCGGAGGAATGCGGGCGACGATGCCGGCGCGGATGCGATGCTTCCGGAACTGCTGCTTTCGATCAATGCGATCGCCAGCGGGTTGCGGACGACCGGGTAGGAAAATGACGAAGTTCGAATGACGAATGTCGAAGTAAGTCCGAAGCTCAAGTGCCGAAGAACTTGCTCATTCGTCATTCGTCATTCCCCACGTTTTGCCAGTCGGATCTCTTCCCTCGGTCCGCTGAAGCGCGGTTTAGTGTGCAGCAGGTAGATGTCGAGCACGGCGGCGACTCGGGATGCGATCTCCCGAGTCCGTGTTTTCTTCGACCATCTCCACGGCACGGGCTTGGGGCGAAAGCCGACGGCTTTGAGGCCCTTTGCCTTTGCGAGGAATAGAGAGCGCGGCAGGTGGAAGTCGTCTGTGATGATAACGGCTTCCTTCAGGCCAAAGACGATTCGGGCACGTTCAACGGAATCGAGGGTGCGGAAGCCGGCGTAATCGAGTGTCACGGCATCCGCCGGAACTCCGCGTGCGACGAGAGCATCGCGCATGGCGGAAGGTTCGTCGTAGTCCTTCTGGCCGTTGTCCCCGCTGACCAGAAGATGCCGCACTTTACCTTCGCGGAAGAGCTTCGCGGCGGCATCCATACGGGCTACGAAAAAGGGATTGTCCGACCCGCTCCGCAGAGTGGGCGATGTGCCGAGCACCAGGCCAACGTCATGAGGGCGGAGGTCTTTCACCCGCTCGACGATGTGTCCTTCGGAGGCTCGTAGCACCCACCAATTTGCGAATGCCAATGCGGCTGCCGCGCAGATTGCGAGAATGACACCCAGAAGAAGGACACGCCGAGAGAACCGAAGGATGCGCATGATGAGACTCCGTTGAATGATATTGTCATCATCGCGGCCGTACCGCTTACGGCAATAGAGATTTGTGAGCGGGATCACTCACCACGTGAGCTCAGTAAGCAGCCGCAAATTTGCCACACTCACCGGCAAAGATCTGCCTGAGCGTGGCTCTCAACTCTCAACTCTCAACTCTCAACTCTCAACTATCCACTAAAAAGAGGCTCCGGGCTAAGATACCCGGAGCCTCCCATGCGTGCCGTCTCCTCCACGGCACGAACGCTATGTGCTGGAATTAGCGCTTCTCGGGCTTACCGCGGTGGATCTCCGCGCCGCCCTCCTTCTCGACCTCTACATCTTCCTTGCGGAGCTTCTCGGAAATATTCTTGGTTTCCGACAGCTCGCCCTTGGTGACCTTCACCTCACCGGTTACATGGGCAGTCTTCGACACCACGGCCTCCTCGCGTTTCAGAGGCACCTCGACAGTGCGCTCCTGGAAGGCATCCTCCGGAACCTTGTCGGTAGTCGGCGTCACGCGTTCGATAACCGCTTCTTCACGATGAAGCTCCACCGGTTGGTTCACAGTCTCGGTCCGAACAACCTTCCGCAGGCGGGCCGTACCGGCTTCGACCTCGCGCTTGTGGACAGACAGTTCCTCTTCGCTCAGCGGCACGGTAAAGGATTCACCCCGCTCGACGCGATCCCATGCAGACTTGGCAGAGTGACGAGCCTCCGTCCACGGTGTCGTTGCACCAGTTGCTGTGTAATCCTCCTGCAAAGTCGATTCGGCATCCTCGAAACGTGTGCCTGGCTCGTATTTGCTATATCCCTCGTAGCCAGTGCGGAAGCCATGGGCATAGTCGTCGTAAGAGCGCCCGGGTTTGAAGTAGCTCTCGTTCTTGTAGTTCTCACGCCAATAGGCGTCCTCACGATCGCGATCGATGCGATGAGTGCGCTTTTCACCACTGAGGGCGTCCATCACGCGCCCGACGATACCGCCACTCTTGGTGTGCGTGGTTTGTCCTTTATGAGTATCAGACGTTGCCATAAGTCGTTTAGTGTTTCTCTATAGACTTCGGTTGGGTGAAGACTGGCTGTGTCGGGCATTACCCCGGGAAGGTGGTCGGGTGATCGAGAATTGATGATACTACGCTGAACCACCATCCAGAGACACACGCCAGGCATGGGGCACGTGTTCACTAACCACTTGCCGCGCAAGGTTTAGCCACGGTCCACATCGATCAAGGATGCCGCTGTCTGCGGAGACTACCAGTTCGTCGCTTTCCGCCAGTACCGAATCCGGATCCGGTACCAGTTCCACCCGCCATCTCCACTGCTGCTCGTCGGCGATAGCCCTGATCAACTGTTTGAGGCGGCCGCTATTAGAAACCGGTTGATCGAGATACCAGCTCACCTCCCCTGCCCCAAGTCGCGCCAGCGTTCGGCCGATCAGCAGAACTGATTCCGGAGTCTCCTCCACACTCTTGAAACTCCCATGCATGCTCGCCATATCCCGATAGCAACCGTCGCGACCAATCAGGACAACTCCATGACCGAGGGCAGCTTCGACGGTGGTGAGTACATTGAAGCCATCCAGCAGCAATTGTTTACCCCGAGCGTCTGCGACTTCGATCTCCCGTGCCTGGCGGCTGCGCAGGGCCTCGTCCGAGCAGGCACATCTCCGCACGGCTATCCGCTGGCGCTCCGTGAGATTGTACCGGTCCCCGACCAGCTTGGTGGACGACCGCTCCGCGTATCCTCGGGTGAGCAGCCACGAGAGATCCGAGACGGCGGAACGGAGGAACGGCAGAGCCTCGGAGCGAAAGCTCTCGGTGTCTTCCGGATGCGGTCCACGGTGGAGGCGTTTGTCGGGCATCGGGATGGAATGATGAGGAATCGTTTTGGAAAAGGCAGTCGAGAGAACCAAAAGAAACGGTGTGTGCAGGCGCGGAGAAAGTGCTTAGTGAGGTTTGAGCGGTCGGGGACGACCGCCCTCCGGAGCGACGCCGTCCCCGGCGTCCTGGACTTTCTCCACGCCTTCACGCACCCCGCTTCAAAGCGGGTGAGGGTGGCAAAGCAGGGGCTGTTTACTGACTTCTGAGCACTGAGCTCTGAGCTCTTTCCTCCCGCCTTCACGCGCCCTGCTTCATTGCATACTCTCAACCATTCACTTTCCGAAAAGCAAAAGGCCGAGTCACCCGGAGGAGCGACTCGGCCTTGGTTATACTTGTGATCAGTTGCCGCGCTTCTGGCGGCTAGCTCGGACTAGCAGCCGGACCGGCGGCGGAAGCGGCGCAGTCCGAGGAGTGAGCTGGCTCCGATGATGAGCGCCATTCCCGTGCCCGGCTCCGGAACCGCCGTGGTCCAGCGGATGTCGTAGCCGTCACCGTCGGCGATTGCGGAGAAGCTTCCGAACTCCGCCCATGCGCTGTTGTCGATGTCGAACATGCCAAGGGTTCCGATCGTTCCAAGCGAGGTGATCTGGATCACATTGCTCCAGGTCTGGTTCGATGCCCAGAAGGCGTCGCCGGATGGCTCCGCACCGGGGGCGAAGTCGAACAGCAGGTTTGCACCCGCAGCGATCTCCAGCACCCCGTGATCGATCGTCAGCCGGTCGTAATTTACGCCCGGGTTGGCCGTGGACTCGAGGGAGAGAGACCAGCGGAAGCTCGCATCCTCGGCGAGTGTGAGACCGTTCTGACCGCGCAGTTCACCAGCGGTTCCCGCAGCGAGCGAAGCACCCGGTGAGAGGATCGCGCCGAGGTTACCTGTGATCGAGCCCTCAATGATGCCACTGCCGCCGAGTGTGGCGCCGTCATTCACGGTTACCGTTCCTGTACCCGTGCCGGTGAAGCTCGTGTTGTTCACGAGCAATGCACCCGCATTGACGATCGTGTTGCCGGTGTAACCGTTACCGTCCGGATTGGACAGGATGAGGGTACCGGGACCGTTCTTGTTAATGCCGCCGCCCGGACCACGAACGTCGTTCGCAATCGTGAGGGTATCTTCCTCTCCGGCAACATCGATCCGCGCGTTGCCGCCCACCAGGGTAAACTGACGATCTCCCGTTGAAACCGCACCAGCGCCAGCGGCAAGCCGCAGGGTAGCGTTCGAACCACCGGCCTCGTTGATTACGACGTGCCCCTTGTCGAAGTCGCCCGCCTCCGGCAGCGCACCGAGCTGATCGTTGCGGCTGAACTCGAGAGCGCCATTGCTGATGATCAGTCCGCCTTCAAAGGTGTTTGCGGCGGTGTTGGTAAGACGGCTCACACCGTTATTGCCGTTCACGGCTGTGATCGACAGGGCTCCATCACCACTGATCAGGCCACTGTACTCGATGTTCCGGTTTCCATCATTGGCCAACTGTCCGCCACCGGCATTTACAACGATCTCACGGGAGATCGTCATGTCGCCCTGAGGACGCAGGTTACCACCGTTGAGGACGACTCGGTTGGTGGGAGCACCCAGGCGGTTGTCCGCACCGATCACGAGCGACGATTCGTTGATCGTGATATCTCCGACCAACGTGGCGCTGTTATCCCCATTGAGCTGTAGAGTGCGCGGGCCGAACTTCGTGAAGCCGGAATCCGAGGTGATCGTACCATTCATGTTATGGTATCCTCCCGTCGGACCGCCCGAGTACACGATGAACTCTTTGCCAGGCGCAGCGGCAAGATTCGCGGTGATGGTCCGATTACCATTCGTCGGGCTGGTGAAGATAAAGCCGCCGCTTTCGCTGGTCAGCGTAAATGCACCACTCAGGTCTCCCTGCAGACGGGCGGCGGCAACTGTGGCATCCGCAGTGAGCGTGATCGTGGCATTCGTATCAACGATCGCCCCGGCAACCAACCCGGTCTCATCGAAGACCGCAGAGTAAGTCGCATCCACGAATCCGGGCCCGGTCGCAGAATCCTGCGTCGGATCATAATCCACGAAGCTGCCCAGATTGTTCGACACATTGATGAAGTGAGGCGCCACCATGTTTACCGTGGTCGCACCGAGAGTCAGCCGGGCAGGAGCATCCGCGTTGTTGTTGAACCGGATCCGCTCACTGCCGCCGAGATCGTTGTTCTGCGATTGCAGACCGAGCGTTGCTCCGGCGGTGCGGCTGATCGATGAAGCGAGCCTCATCTCCGTCTGCACACCGGTGTTTCCGGTATTGCGATTGACGTTCAGCGTACCTGCGCCGGTCACGAAGACTTTCCCCACCGAGACGGAGTAAACGCCGGTCGTACCCTGGTTGGCGGTTGGCTGCTGCGAACGCAGGGTGCCTCGGGCGAGGTTCACCCCCAGATCGGGCGCAGCGGCCGTGCCGTAACCAGTATTGCCATCGGTATCGGCATATCCTTCCAGCATCGAGCCACCAATGATGTCGATCGCCTTGGCCGCGCTGTCCGTCGTTCCGGTGAACGTGCCAGCATTACCATGACCGAACACCACCGTGCCGTTGCTGAAACGGCCATCCAGCGGGATGTGAGAGCCGATGGTCAGCTTGCCGCTCGATGCATCCATGAAGAGGTCTTCCTGGATGACGAGAGCCTGCCCATTGGATGAGGCAATCGTACCGCCGAGAGCGCCGATATCCATGCGATTGCCATCCTGAATCCTCCGGAACGCTCCATCCTGGGTGATGATCTGACCATTCAGCTCCTGGATGTTGGTGTTGGAGATATTCCGGTCGCCACCGGCAATCTGAATGATCGTCCCCGGGGTTGTTGCGCCCCATCCTTCATTGATCACACCATCGCCTCTTCCGGTCACCGTGGTAGCCACGCGAACGACGTCGAGCGGACGCAGATCGGTAGGACGCATCCCTTCCTGCGTCGTCCCTGCCAGGAACTGATTCCCGGTGTTCATCGACAGATAGCTCCCAGGAGCGCGCAGAACGATTCCTCCACCAGTGTAGGGATTGCCTCCCTGCAACTCCATGATACGCCCGGGACCAAGCTCCAGAGTGCCACTGCTGATGGTTTGTCCCGGATTCGAGCCCGTGTTTACGCGGAAGTATGAACCTGGACGTGAAACAATTCGAGGGGTGTT
>CBINJX010000137.1:0-8770 GCA_966251085.1 uncultured Verrucomicrobiales bacterium | reverse complement strand
TGGAAACTGAGATTCAGGCTCTCCGCACCTGCGCGATGAGTCCGGACCAGCAGTTTTCCATCGCTGTCAAACCGTCCTCGGAACGCATGCCGTGCCCCCTCCCACCAATATGAACCAGTGGCAATGCCACCCGAGCTCACCACCAGACTCACCATTCCCTGCATCCCTTGCTCTCCTCCATAGATGCTCCCTGTATAGGAACCTTTGAAAGACGCGATGCTGCGTCCTCCCTGATCTATGATCTTTACAGTCGCGACCTTCCGCGGCCCGACGATCGCCCCCTCACTCGCATTGAGGAGACGGACTGTGAATTTCTCTGTGGGTTCGTTGAACTGACTATTCAGGATCGGAATGGCGATCTGCTTGGTGGTCTCACCGTGGGCGAACTGGAGGAGACTGGTTATCGCAATAAAGTCCCGATCCCCTGCGGCGGTTTCGCTCATGGTGGAGTAGCCTACGGTGATCGCCTCATCACTTCCACCGGTCCGCACCACCGTCAGGAGCGCCTCCCCGGCTCCTTCCTCGACGCTGATCTTTTCCTGCTCGAACTGCACAACACCGTGCTTGGGCGCGTTCGCGCTTGTGATGGTCACAGAGAGCGTGGCTGCACTCGGAGGCAGGAGTATGCCACCACTCGCTTCGGAAAGCCGGACCGTAAACACTTCGTCCAGTTCGTAGATGGAATCCTTCAGCAACGGGATGCTGAACGTCTGAGTCGTAGCATCCTCGGCGAAGGTCAGTGTTCCGCTGACATCTACAAAATCTTCGCCAGCCTGCGCCGTCCCTCTCTCCACGCTATAGCGTACGGAGACCGGGCCCGTAATCTTTCCAACTCGATTCACGGTGATGGCAACCTCACCGCTGTTTTCGCTTACTGTGAGGCCGTGATTACTGGTGAGACTGAGCATTCCAGGCTGAGGTCCTACCAGCAGGCGTGCCAGAAGCGTCTGGGGCACCCCATCCACCCTGGTGAGACTTCCCGCAATGAGCACACCATGATCCGGTGTGAGCACCATCAGATCGAGGTGCGCATGATTAGTGCCGGTCGGAAGCGGCTGGAAGCTCATATCCGGACTTCCATCGTGGTTGAGACGCAGGATTCCGCGACGCGAGCCACTTTGGGTATATCCGGCAGCGATGATTCGCTGGTCGGATTGGATCGCTATACCCTCCGCAGGATTGATGAATAGTGTCCCTGTATCGAAGGATGGATCGACACTTCCATCTGGAAACAGGCGAACAAAATTACGGCGCTCCACACCGCCTGTGGACTTGAGGTACCCTGCCACGAGAATCCGGCCATCAATGTCGATGGCGAATGAGTGAATGAACTGAGCGGTGATTGCGCTGTTGAAGTCAGGGTCGCTTTCACCATTCGCCAGCAGGCGCATGAGCCGAGGACCGGCACCTTCGAAGAGGATCCGGTCCTGTTTATCTATGATCATGCGGGACACCGCCTGGCTCACCGTTGCTGCCGGCTGAAAGGTTTCATCCAAAACCCCGGTAGAAGTGATCCGGGCAAGATATGCACGACTTGCGGCCCCTATCTTTTGAAAGCCCCCTCCAATGATTATGCGGCCATCGGACTGAAGCCCCACAGCGGTCACAGGAAGGTCAGGAATTGGCGGCACGAAGCTTGTGTCGATACTCCCATCTGCCTCCAGCCTGAGGAGGTGTTGGCGCATCTGGCCCGACTGGAACCACGAGAACCCACCGCCGACAATGATCTTTCCATCCGGCTGAAGTCCGATTGCTTCGGCTCCCCCCATCAGCTTTGGTGCGGTGAAACTGTCGTCGATGCTGCCATCAACATTCGTGCGGATGATCACGGTGTTATCGTCCTCCGCACCCAAGGCACTTCCGGCGATCAGCACCTTGCCATCTGGCTGCACTTGGATGGCTCGGATCTTAGCCCTGTCTAAGAATATAGGAAGAGAGTTTTCAATGAGGGAACCCGGATCATCGATATCATTGATCGTCACCACCATCGTGGACACTCCCCCGAGATGAGCACCTCCACCCGGATTGCTCAGTTGCACAGTGAATGTCTCATCCCCCTCCACTACACCATCCGTGGCTACAGGAATCGGGATCGTTTTTTCCAATTCACCGGCAGCGAATTCGAGAGTTCCGGATACAGAACTGTAGTCCACGCTCGCGATCGCCGTTCCGTCCACTGACCGATAGTGAACCGCCACCGCGCCTTCAGAACCGAGGGTACGCACCACCTTGATTTCCGGGGAACCAGCATTCTCACGAACGAGTCGTGCCTGGGTTTCAAACCCCAGACGTCCCGGACGTTCGTTGTCCCACACCGTTACGGCCACGGTATTGATACTGCCCAACTGTGTTCCACTTCCCGGGGTGCTCAGCAAAACCGAGAAGTTCCGGGCTCCATCGATCACACCATTGTCGATCACCGGAATCGTCACGGTTTTCGCCGTCTCCCGGGGAGCAAAGATCAGGGTGCCAGAAATAGCGGTGTAATCCCGGCCAGCGATGGCAGTGCCGTCTTCTGTCCGGTACTCGACCTGACAACTCTCCTGATTTCCACCAGTACGAGCCACCTGTAGCACCAGCTCTCCCGCCTCCTCATTCACACTGGCCGTGGACCACGCGAATCCGACAACACCGGGCTGGCCGACGATATCGATATCCCCTGCCGTAATCCGGCTGAGCGGACGATTGTACACATGTCCACGGACGAGTAAGTCACCATTGGCGAGAGGCAGAAGAAGACCTCCACCATTCACATCGGGAGCAAAGCTGGCATCGCCACTACCATCGGGATGAAGGCGTGCGAGTCCTGCACAATCCATCCCTCCGAGCCTGCTGAAGGTACCGCCTACCAGAATCCGGCCATTGGCTTGGATCACAATCGACCTGATCTTGGTGGATATATCAACCACAGGGCCAGCATCGAAGGAGGAATCCCGCGAGCCATCAGGGTGCAGACGGACGAGAATTTGTGTTGGAGCGATGGAAGAATTGAGTCGGCCACCCACGAGGATCTTACCGTCCGGTTGCAATGCCAGAGCCTCCACTTGAGTGGTATGGTGCCAAAACGAGGCGTCCGCATTGAACTCCTCATCAAACTCCCCACCCGGATGCAGGCGTACAAGACTGGGAACATTGCGGCCTGCAAAATTCGTGAATCCGCCGCCCACAAGGATGCGGCCATCTGGCTGGATGAGTAGAACAGATGCCACATTTGCGTCGGCAACAGAAAACTCCGCATCCAGGGAGCCATTCGGTTTCAGGCGAGCCAGGTTTATCGCAGTTCCACCACCAATACTGGTAAACATTCCCGCAACAACGATATCGCCATCTGGCTCGAGAGCCATTGCCCTTACCTCTCCCTGTTGAGAACCCGGGGCAAATGCCTGGTCCAAAGAACCATCCGCATTCAAGCGTAGCAAATCGCGGCGGCGACCGGCTTCCGTCAAAAGATTCTCTCCGCGCAGAAGGAATTTTCCATCTGCCTGCCGCAGGATCTGATACACGACTGCATATTGCGAGAGCTGCACGACAAAGTCGGGATCGACCGAACCATCCGGATTCAGACGCACCAATACAGGCTGTTTTGCGTCTCCATGATTGGAGAAACCGCGACCGATCAACAGCTTCCCGTCCGGCAACTCCACGGCACAAAGATTAGCGCCCGACGGAAAATCGCCGGTTTCGAAACCGGCTACGAAACTACCCGGACCGTCGTTATCGACAATGGTCACAGGAAGAGTGCTGGCCGCTTCCAAGACCGCACCTCCTGTCGGATTGCTGAGCACAACCGAGAACGTTTCCGGTCCTTCATTCAGAGTGTCCTCACTAATCGGGACGCTCACACTCTTCAGGTTTTCACCGGGTGCGAAGGTCAGCGTTCCACTTCCCGCAGTGATGTCGGCATCGATGTCTGCGGTACCTGCCACCGTCACGTAATTCACCGAGACCTCGCCGAATGTCTCCCCGTTTCGAGTCACCTGCACTACCAGCGCCCCCGCCCCTTCGCGCACGCTGGTTGTGGCGGTTGTCCACTCGATCCGGCCGGGCTCCTCGTCATCGAAGATCGTAACGCTCGTCGTTGTCACTGCGCCGAGAGTCGCGCCGCCAGTCGGGTTTACCAGAGTCGCCGAAAACGTCTCATCGGCTTCGATCAGCGTATCGTTTACAATAGGAATGGTGATCTTCTTCGTTGTCTCTCCACTGGCGAAGGAGAGTTGGCCGTTGACTGCGGAAAAGTCACTTCCCGCGGCAGCGGTATCCGCGGCGATTACGTAATCGACTGTAACCGCCCCCGTATTTCCTCCGGTGCGTGTCACTGCGATCGAAATAGAGCCCACCGGCTCGTCCACTGCATATCCATCCCAGGCAAATTGAAATTGTCCGCTCCCGGCAACAGCCAACTCACCACCGTGAATACGCGCCACATAGGATTGAGAGCCCGGGCCCTCCCAGTCGATGCCACAGACCAGAACACCACCGGCCTGATCCACACTCAGAAAACGAAGGTATCGGCGTGGCGCATGGATAAAGCTCTGGTCGATAGAGCCATCGCGGTTCAGGCGTAGAACTCCACTGCTGGTCTCAGCACCAGGAGGGTTCGTTGCGCCGCCGATAACGATCTTTCCATCTGCCTGCAGGGCAACCTGGGAAAGGTTCCAATGGGCCACCATCGCAGCAGGAGGCGCAAAGCTGGAATCCACAGCACCATCCGGCAGTAGCCGCCTGAGAACCTGCCATCCCGCCAACACAATCTTACCATCTGGCTGAACCGCTATCGTATTGGGGAGGTGCTCGCCAGCTGGGGAATATTGGAAAGTCGTGTCGAGCCTTCCATCCTGCATCAGGCGGAAAAGCCCGTATTCCCAGACATTCACTCCTTTCCGCACATTGCAAACGGCAAGGATCTTGCCATCCGGCAGTAGAGTCATTCCTCGGGCTACCGATTCAAGAGCTTCTGTATTGAAGGTATTGTCCAGGGAACCATCAGGATGCAGGCGAACGAGAGGGCGTCCCAGGCTGCCTGCCGTAAACCGAATGTCACCTGCCACGAGGAGCTTTCCATCGGGCTGCAAAGACAGATGCGTAACCGTGGAGCCGCTCAACAGACCCACGTTATACTCCGAGTCAACGGATCCATCGGAGTTCAAACGGATCAATCCCTCACAGTTGACACCGCTGAAGCTCGTGAAGTTTCCACCGACCAGCACCTTTCCGTCGGATTGTACCGCGACCGCCCCGATTCTTGTAGTCGTGCCCTTTGGGATCCCGGCCCCGGCGTCGAAACCCGCATCCAGAGATCCATCCGAGTTGAGGCGAATGATACTTTTTTGTGTACCTGTACTGTAAGGCACCCCTGCAACAATGACCTTCCCGTCAGGCAGTCCCGCAGTCAGCGTAGAGTATTCCACAAAGATCGAGCCATCATTGTTGAAGCTCGTATCCACCGTTCCCGGTACTACCGCGTGCGCTCCCAGTAAACCGAAGCCGCATAGCAACCAGAACCCCATCATTGCACATCGCGATGCCACCGCGTTCCACACTTTGAGTCTCATAAAGTCGCGGGACAATGCATTCTCCTCTCCGAGAATCAACTACTGAAAGCCTGGAAATTGAGAGCAGCCTGCGAGCGGGGGAGTGAAGGAGATGGCGAAAGTAGATCGCTATGGCGCGGAGAAGCATGCCGGACGCTGCCCTTACAAACGTGAGGCAATACAATTACACCGGCTGAACGTTCCGGGAACGAATGACAACACCCTCGTGCAACAGGTAGAGCACCAATGCCATTCCGACTGCAGCCACGGTGATCGCCTCTGTTCCAAACCACTGCGCAAAGAGACCTGCCAATGCGGGTAACGCGGCCGCTCCCAGCATGGCGCCTCCAACCTGAAACCCGATCGCATGCGCCGCCAGCGCCTTGCCGAGACGCTGTGGCGTTCGCGTCATCATGCATGGATAGATGGCAGCGAGCCCCAATCCCGCCAGCGCCAGGGCAACAGCGGAGACCCATCCGGCGATGTTCAGGGCGAATAGTACCGTCCCGAGCAAAGCCGCGGCCATGCTCAGCCTCAAAAGCCGATCGATCCCGAGCCGATCCACAATGAATCCGAAGAGCACCCGTCCGACGCCAATACTCGCCCAGTAGGTGGTGACCAATAGTCCTGCGGTTTCTGTTCCCAACTTCCTCGACTCAGTCAGCAGGGTAAAGCTCCACTGCCCCACCGTTACTTCCAAGCCGGTGTAAACAAAGAAGAGCAGGATCTGCAGCCACACCACCGGATGTCGCAGCGCTTCAGTCATGGTGGCAGCAGCTACAGGTTCCGCGTCCGTAGCCTGCTCAGGCTCGTCCCATTTGCGCCGGGTGAATGCAAACAAAACCGAGAGCACGAGAAGGATACTCGCGACTGTAAAGTATCCGGCACGCCATGAGCCATGCCATGCGAGCATCCCGGTCATAATGAGCGGTCCGAACGTCGCACCAAGGCTGTAACAGGCATGCAGCCAGTTCATGTGCCGCGCCGAGAAATGATGCGCCACGTAATGGTTCAGTCCCGCATCAATCGCCCCCGAACCAAGGCCGTGCAAGATCGCGCAGGACGCGAATAGCACCCATACTGGGGCCAGTGCATATCCAAAGCCGCTGATCGCAACGAGGATGCTGCTTCCGGCAAGGAGGACTCCAACTCCGAGAAGATTCAGCAAGCGGCCGGTGAAGAAGCTGGAGAGAAAATAGCTCAGCCCGGTTCCGAAGAAGATGAAAGCAATGGCACTCTGCTGCAGGTGAAACGTATCCCTCACCGAAGGCCACGCGACGCCGATCAAGGTATCGGGCAATCCGAGGCTGATGAAACCGAGATAGGCGATGACGAGTAGCAGCTGGTGGGAGCGCATTGATTAGTCGTTGTGCGTCTTTCGCACTGAGGAGAATGGATGGCTGGCAACTTTCCTCCAATCCGTTTGTTTGTGTCCGCAATGAGCCCCCTCCGCCGCCGCTCTCCCTGGATTAGCGTCCTCATCTTTGCAATGGCTGTTTTCATCTGCCGTTCCGCACTCGCGGCCGACGGCAAACCAAACCTCCTCTTCATCATCGCCGATGACTGGGGCACGGATCACGCCGGAGCCTACGGAGTGAAGTGGGTGAAGACACCCGCTTTCGATCGCGTGGCGCGCGAAGGTGTGCTCTTCACCCGTGCCTACACGAACAATGCGAAGTGCGCGCCTTCTCGCGCATCGATCCTCACCGGGCGCAACTCGTGGCAACTCGAAGAGGCAGGCAATCACCTCGCTTTCTTCCCGCTGAAGTTCAAAACGTTCCCTGAGGTCCTCAAGGAGAACGGTTACACCGTCGGCATCACGGGCAAAGGGTGGGGACCGGGAATTGCCAGAAATGCCGACGGCTCGCCGCGGCAGGTCACTGGAAAGCCGTTCAATAAACACAAGGCAAAGCCCCCGACGACAGCGATCTCCAACAACGATTATGCGGCGAACTTCGCCGACTTCCTCGAAACCGCTCCCAAGGATCAGCCTTGGTCTTTCTGGGTGGGCACCTTGGAACCACATCGCGGCTATGAATTTGGCTCCGGTGTGAGCAAGGGCGGCAAGCAGATCTCCGATATTCCGCGCGTACCCGCGTACTGGCCTGACAACGAAACGGTGCGCAAGGACATGCTCGACTACGCGCTCGAGATCGAACATTTCGATCTGCACCTGGGCCGTATCCTGGAAGAACTCGAGCGCCGCAACCTGCTCGACAACACGATCGTGGTTGTCACCTCGGATCACGGCATGCCGTTCCCTCGCGTGAAAGGTCAGGCGTATCCATTCAGCAACGGTGTGCCTCTCGCGATTCGCTGGCCAAAAGGAATCAAAGCTCCCGGACGGACAGTGACCGACTACGTGAGCCTCATCGACATTGCGCCCACTTTCATCGAAGCAGCCGGATTGAAATGGTCTGAGACCGGCATGGCGCCGACACCGGGACGCAGCCTCAGCGACATTCTAGGCAGCGACAAATCCGGACAGGTGAACCCCGAGCGGGATCATGCAGTGATCGCCAAGGAGCGGCACGATGTGGGTCGTCCGCATGATTGGGGATACCCGATCCGCGGGATCATCCGCGATGGATTCCTCTATCTGCGCAACTACGAACCGGACCGCTGGCCGGTCGGCAATCCCGAGACCGGCTATTTGAATACCGATGGCGGCGCGACCAAAACTTTCATTCTCGAATCGCATCGGGCCAATCCCAACGACTCCCACTGGGCACTCAACTTCGGAAAACGTCCGGCGGAGGAACTGTACGACCTGAGCAAAGATCCCGACTGCATCACCAATCTCGCGACCTCTCCCGAGCAACAGGAGCGGAAGCAGAAGATGGAGCAGCAGATGATCGCCGAGCTGAAGGATCAGGGCGATCCGCGCATGGAGGGACGTGGCAAGGTGTTCGATGAATATCCCGTTTCCGATGAGTCGAACCGGAACTTCTATGAGCGCTTCATGGCCGGTGAAAAGCTGAGGGCTGGTTGGGTCAGCCCGAGTGACTTTGAGCCCGCGCCTTTGGAGAAGGTTCAGAAGTAGGTGTCGTGCAATGTCCCCGCGGCATGGCGGTCACGCCGCTCTGGGTAGTTAAACTGTGGCCAACAACAAAAAACGTTAAGGTTTTCCCAATTTTGACATCGGGACGTTGACAGCCTCCGCCGAAAGTGTTTCTCTCGCGCTCGTTCGACCCCCAAGAACAAAAACCCCAGAGCGTTCAGAAAGCCCGCGCCGGTGA
>CBINJX010000136.1:0-8794 GCA_966251085.1 uncultured Verrucomicrobiales bacterium | reverse complement strand
TTTGCTATGACTTCTATGATCACCTCTGCCTAGCGGCGCTCCGGGTGACGCTTACGCCTCTTCGAAGATGGAAATTGCATCTTCGAAGATAGTTTGCAGCGCATTGGGCTCTCCTCGTGCCGGTGCGTTCATCTCCGGCGGACGTGCGAAGAGGCAAACTGCTGGACTTAAGTGCGGACGGCCATCTTCGCGGAAAGTTCAAATCCTCGCGGACTCTCCCCTTCGCTCCTGGCATAGAGGATTTGTCGGGATCGTGCGAGCATCAGAGAGGCTTGAAAGCCACCTTTACATGGTGACAATCGGCGGCTTCCGACGGCTCCTTTGCACGGGCAGCTAAAGTGGCAGCGGCGTACCGCCGCTTTAGCGCCATGGGAAGAGTCGGGACGGCTCTACCACGTTGCAGGATAAAACCCTGCAATTGATCCATTTTCCGTCTGCTTTTTGGGCCTCTATCATTCGCACTGTCCTTTTTTCTTCCCCGGGTGAGACTCCGCGCCAAAGCGGCGGGACGCTGCCACTTTTGTGCTTCGTCCAGAAGATCACGTCATCGGGCTTCTTCGTGCAAGAAACTGAGATGCGCCCCATTGATCATTCCTCCGGCGGTTGCACTCGACAGAAACCTCATACCGTTGAAGATTAAGGATTCTCGATGAGTCCCGCTTCGTTAGTTCATCTCAAAGACACGCAGTCCGAAACTGATACCCGCAACATCCCGATCGATCGCGTCGGGGTCAAAGAACTGCGTTACCCGATTCGTATCCGCGACAAAGCCCATGCTGAACAGCATACGGTAGCCAAAGTCGCCCTGACCGTGGATCTGCCGCATCATCACAAAGGCACCCACATGAGCCGCTTTGTCGAAGTGCTCAATGAGTTTGGTCCGGTGCTTCACGTGGACAATATCTCCCAGATGCTCCACGACCTCGTGAAGAAGCTCCACTCGGAGAATGCGCATGTGGATTTTGAATTCCCCTTCTTCCTGGAGAAAAAGGCACCGGTAACGGGAGCGGTCGGCCTCATGGACTACACGGTCCGCTTTGCTGCTACGCTCGAGAAGGGAGTGATCGACTTTATCGTCACAATCGTGGTGCCGGTCACAACCCTCTGTCCCTGCTCTAAGGCGATCAGCATCCACGGCGCACACAATCAACGCGGACACGTCACCTATTCCGTCCGCTTCAAGAATCCAATCTGGATCGAGGACCTGATCCAGCTGGTGGAATCATGCGCCTCCAGCGAACTCTACAGCCTGCTGAAACGTCCCGATGAAAAAGCGGTTACCGAGCGGGCGTACGAAAACCCCGTATTCGTTGAAGACCTTGTCCGGAATGTCGCAGTGAGGTCGAATATGGAACCGGATATCATCTGGTACCGGGTGGAAGCAGAGAATTTCGAATCGATCCACAATCACAACGCCTATGCCGTGATTGAGCGAAAGAAGGCGGAATGACGAAATCAGAATGACGGAGGACTAAGGAATGAGCGAAGCCCGAAGGAAAAAATTCGCAGAATGGAATGGGCGCGCACCTTCGCTTCGTCGTCGGTGCTTCGGATTTTTTTCGAGCTTCGTCATGCGTCCTTCGTCATTCTCATAGAGAATCCCGGATTCCCTTGTTTAAGGTCTTCTCCTGCCTCTGAAAGCGCCTCGGCACACGTATTGGTAGATGCAGAGGGCGACATTTTCGCCTATGCGTGAAGTCCCCTTCATGAGCCGCATCCTTGCACTGCTGATCACCGCTTTCTGGGTCACCATGTGGACCCTGCTGCTGCGGACGGAACTGGAACCGCAGCGGGCGGCGCTTCGAGAAGTGCCGCTCGAGCATGTTCTGAAGGTCTTCTTCCAGCATCAGCAGGCATCGGATCTGCATCTGAATGGCGAGGGGACCCGGATGGGGTATGTGAGATTCCATCCTCAGGTGCGTGAGAGTGATGGTGTGCGTTTTTTTGAGTTTTCCGGGAATGTGCAGCTCCGTATTCCCGGCGTACCACGCCAGCGGCTCGGCTGGAGCGGTGAGGCCGAACTGCTGCCGACGATGGGGTTATCGAAGTTGCGCCTGATGAGCGCCGTCCGGGAATCGACGACAAAAGATGTTCCCGAAACTATCTTCACCCTGAATCTGGATGCCGTGGCTCGGAATGTTTCGTACGAAGCTAGGATGAACGGAGAGATGGTCGACTCACAAAGTTTCACCATGGATGAGGTCGGCCTTCGGAAACTCATCCAGCGTGCGGGTGTCGATCCGATTGTCCTGCAAACAATCAGCACCCAGACCAAAAGCTCCGCCCCCAAGATTACGGCGCATCGCTCGAGCCTGAAACTCAAGGATGAAAAGGTGGATACGCTACAAGTGACGGTCGAAATTAACGGGCAGACGCTTGCTGAGCTTCATGTGTCTCAGCTTGGCCAAATACTCCATGTGAAAACGCTAACCGGCTGGACTCTGGAGGCAGAGTGAAGCGATTGACAATTCTCCCGATGGGAAGCCGTACGTGAACCTGGCAGAATCCATGTTGTGCGTAGCCTACCTGCTTCTGGCGATGCCGCGGCGTTTGGTGAGTGAGACGCTAAATAACACGCCAGAATTCCGTTCACTGCTTAGCATCAAATGAGACGCGCTCTTTGCTGGAATCGAGTATTGATGCGGGTCTGTTTCCCCTTGCAAAGGTAAATGATCTGCAACGAGCAGGTGAAGAAATCCTCTACATGGATGTCGCCTCGCGAAAGACGCTACACGCCGCGCAACCAACCCAATCAACAATCGAAAATCTCAAATCGAAAATCGCGTGATTCAGGCTCACACACTTAAAAAGCAATTCGGCGCACTCACGGCTGTGGATGGAATAGACCTGGATATCGCGCAGGGAGAATTCTTCGCGTTTCTCGGCCCCAATGGAGCGGGCAAGACCACCACGATCAAAATGCTGGCGGGACTGCTTCGGCCAACGAGTGGTGAAATCCGGATTGGCGGCTATGACATTCAGAAGGAGCCGGAGCAAGCAAAGGCGCTTCTGGCTTATGTGCCCGATTTTCCGTTCCTTTATGACAAGCTGACTGCGCGGGAGTTCATGCAGTTCGTGGGTGAGCTTTTCCAGATGGATCGCAAGGTGGTGGAGCAGCGGACTGAAGAGCTATTCGAGACATTTCACCTGACCGATTATCGCCACGAACTCGCGGAGAATCTTTCCCACGGCACGCGTCAGCGGCTCGTGATCTCCTCCGCCCTGCTCCACGATCCGAAGGTGCTGATCATCGATGAACCGATGGTGGGCCTTGATCCGACTCACGCGCGCATTGTGAAGCAGGAGTTCCGAGCACGGGCAAAGGCAGGAATGACAATCTTCCTTTCCACACACCAGCTTTCCGTCGCTGAAGAAGTAGCCGACCGGATCGCGATCATTAACCGTGGCAAGATCATCGCCATGGGAACCGTGAACGAGCTTCGCCAGAACACCTCTGAAGCCGGCGCGTTGGAGAAGGTTTTCCTCAACCTGATCGACCAGGAGGAATTACTGCGGGAACGGGCTGTGCAGAGCTGATCGCTACGGATTGACCACAGTGGGAAATGACGAATGAGCCAAGCCCGAAATTCGGATGGAGTGCAGCTTGATATAGATCCTCCTCTTCATCACTCGATCTCAGGAATTCTTTCGAACTTCGTCATTCGTCATTCGTCATTCCCCCTACTTCCTGCCATCTTCCGCGCCCGATCATGTTCGAGCTGCTGAAGACCGACTCTAGTTCCAAAGCCCGCCGCGGGCGGCTGACCACCAATCACGGTGTCATCGAGACACCGATCTTCATGCCGGTCGGCACGCAGGGGACCGTCAAGAGTGTTGCCCCATGGGAGCTGCGGGAGCTTCAGGCGCAGATTATTCTCGGAAACACGTATCACCTTTTTGTCCGTCCCGGGATGGACGTGATGCGGCACTTTGGCGGGCTGCATGAGTTTATGCAGTGGAATGGTCCGATCCTGACCGACTCCGGCGGTTTCCAGGTCTTTTCCCTCGCTAAGCTCCGCAAGATTACCGACGAAGGCGTGCACTTTCAGAACCATCTCGACGGCTCACCGATGTTCCTCGGACCACGAGAAGCGATGGAGATCCAAGCGACGCTCGGCAGTGACATTGCCATGCTTTTTGACGAATGCCCGCCATATCCGTGCGATCACGACTATGCGGCCAAGAGCCTGCAGAGGACACTTCGCTGGGCCGTGCAGTGCAAAGAGGTGCCTACGCCCGGGATGAAGTTCGGCATCGTGCAGGGCGCCACCTTTGCCGACCTGCGCCGAGAAAGTGCGGAAGCGCTCGTGCAGATCGGTTTTGATGGATACGCAGTGGGAGGCGTGAGCGTTGGTGAACCTGAGACGGAGATGATGGCGGCCGTCGAGCACAGTGAGCCATTTCTCCCTGCCGACAAACCGCGCTACGCGATGGGTCTCGGCACGCCACCCCAGATGGTGGAGATGATCGCTCGAGGCATCGACATGTTCGACTGCGTGCTGCCCACCCGAGTCGCGCGGACCGGCACCGCCTATACTGCTGCGGGAACGATCAACCTCAAAAACGCGCCGTACACCTATGACAAAGGTCCGATCGAGGAAGGCTGCGCCTGCCCCTGCTGCCGCCAGTTTACTCGTGGCTACCTGCGGCATCTCATCAAGGCAGAGGAGATCCTCGGACTCCGTCTAGTGACGCTGCACAACCTGCATTTCTACCTGAACCTCATGGCCCAGGTCCGCAGCCACATCGAGGCCGGTACCTTTGCAGAGTTCCGGCATCGATTTGTCTCTGGATACAGGGTAGCAGAAACATCCAGCGAAGGAGCCAAGTGAGGATGACGACACCACTTGGCACTCGGTACTGTGCACTCTCTCACGATTTGAAATCCCGCCCCTGAAACACCGCCATCCCGGCAATCACCAGGGTCGCATTCACAGCACCAAGGAAAGCTAGATCCTGCACGATTTGAATCGTAGGGACTTGGGATGCGAAGGCGTTCACCCAGGTAGCCATGTGCGTGGTCAGAAAGTACTCCCGATAATCCTCAAAATACGGGATACTCCGGAACACCATATCCATGAAGAGAATGGAGAGGCTGACGATCGTTGCCGCCGCAGGTTTCATGTTCAGGCACGACAGCAGGAAACCGAGCGACGTCACAGTCAGAAGCGTGAGGCTGAGCAGCACCAGTGCAACGCCATACCTCACCAGTCCCGGCCAGAATTCATAAAGTGCGAAGATGCGCTCCGCGGGTGAAATGACAAAAAGTCCGCCCGCTCCACGCCAGAGCAGTGCTGTTATCAGCGCCGTGATCCCGATGAAGAAGATCAGCGCAAAAGTGTAGATGATACAGCTGAGGTATTTCACCAACAGGATCCGGACGCGTGAGACCGGGCGACAGAGCACCATGCGCATGGTTCCCTCCTCCACTTCCTTGGAGACAATATCTCCGCCGACGAGCGCCAGGTAGAGTGCACCTAACAAGAGGATACTCCAGCGGAGCATCTCGAAAGCGAGCGTGAGTCCGGAGAAGTACTCTTCGAAGCCGTATCCTGCCCGCTCGAGAGTACGCTGAAATGCGCGCTGCGCCGGTGGAGTCTGGAAGCCGATGAGGACCAGGATTTCCACGAGTAGAAAGACAGCAAACCCGATGTAAGTACGCTTGCGGGCAAACATCTTCTGCAGCTCTCCGCGCAACTGGAGTAAAAACAGGCTCATCGTACGACCTCCTCTTTTTCGATCAGTGCAGCTGCATTCCCCTGCTCTCGCTGTCGAGTAATAGCATCCAGGTAAAGCGACTCGAGATTCGGTTTCAACGGTTCCACGGCTCGGATCTTGATGCCACGGTGTACAAGGCTGGCGATGAGATCGGCGACATCACTCCCCGGCTCCAGCTCGATCATGGATTCACCAAGCACTCTTGTATCGGCCCCGAGCAACTCGGTAGCACGGATCCAATCATCCACCTCGAGCCGGTATCGCGCACCGCGTCCGGCGAGTTCCTGCCAGCGTCCTTCATAAACGAGGTGCCCCTTGTTCAGGATCGCCACGCGATCGCAGAGGTGCTCCACCTCGGCGAGTAAGTGGGAGGAGAATAAAACAGTAAGGCCACGCTCACGGTTTAGCCGCAGGATGAGATTGCGAATTTCATGGATTCCCTCCGGATCCAATCCTTCCGTGGGTTCATCCAGCAAAATGAGTTCCGGCATCGGGATCAAAGCCTGCGCGAGCCCGAGACGCTGACGCATACCATGGCTATACGTTCGCACCGGATCGTGGATGCGGGCAGTTAGCCCCACCGTCTCGACCGCCTCGCTGATCTGCTCGCGAGAGATCCTCCCTGAGTAACTCGAGAGAATCTCCAAGTTTCGCCATCCACTCAGGTAATCGAAGAAAGCAGGAGCCTCAAAGATGGCTCCGACTCGCGCCAGAGCACGCGCGCGCTCCCGCTGGACCGAAATGTCGCTGATGAATGCTTCCCCTGCATCCGGGTACACCTGCCCGAGCAAAATTCCAAAAGTCGTACTCTTGCCCGCGCCATTATGCCCGAGGAGTCCGAAGATCTCTCCCCGCTTCACTTCCAGCGAGAGTCCGTGGAGGGCAGGTTTGCCTTTGAACGCTTTACGAAGGTTTTCGAGTCGAATCATCTTGAGGGGAATACGGTCAAAGGAGCGTTGCAGCACCGAAGCATTTCTGTAGCCTCGATGTACATGCAAACGTTACTAACGTTTCTTCCGTTGGCCCAGACCTCTGCGCCCAACGGAAACCCCGTGAACGCAATCCTTGAACAGTTGCGGCAGCAGTCGCAGGTGGACTCGGGAACGGCAATCCTGGCGTTCATCATTGGCCAGGTCATCGCCATCATCGCAATTCTCATCGCGTCGAAGGCGGTAGTGCCGGACCGATATCGGACCAACATCGGTAACGCGCTCCGGGTTTGGGGTATTGGGTGGGTTGTCACGATTCTGGCGGCGATTGCTATCGTCGTATTGATCCTCGCTCTGTCAGCCGCTCAAGCACTGCAGTTCGCTGCGATTGCGCTTCTACTGGTTGGGCTCGTAACACTCTTCCTGTGGATCCGGGTTCCGATGGCTACATATGACATCCGGTTCTTCCGCTCCATCGGCCTTCTCATCATCGCTTTCGTCGTTTCCATTCTTGGCCAGGTCGCCGTCAGCTTCGTTGTTGGACCGCCTCCAGCACAGCAATGGGCGCTCGCCCAGCAGATCTGGAAACTGACACCACAGCAGCGGGCAGAACTAAACCAAGCACTTCAGAGAGAGCGTCAGGCCGGAGTGATCGCTGGACCGCTACTGCCGGGTGAGAAAGAGGCGCGTGATCCCGCGCTGCCGCTTCAGGATCGCGCAGATGCCCTGAAGAAAATGTATGCCGAGCTGGAAAGAAGACGTTTGGCAATTGCTCCGGGAGACGAGGCGGCGACAGCTGCATACGAACGGCAGAAGGCAAGGTATGAAAAGCTGCTGGACCAGTTGAAGGCTGAAGCAAAGAAGCAGCGCGCGGACGAAACCCAATAACGAACACGCCGGATCTCAGTTTACTCGGCACGTTTCGGATCTTCGCTCCAGAAGCGGAGATCCTTTGTCGCGTGCCCGTCGGCATAGAGGATATTCACATGATCCTTTAGCAGCGGATGAAAGCCTTCCTTGTCCGATAGGATCGGAATCTTACTGAGTTCGCTCGAGAGATTGAGGAAATTCAGATCGGCGAGCGATTGATTATTCAGGGCGACATTCCAGTAGTAGCTGGTTCCTGAAAGTTTGGCATACGTCGGGTCTGCCGGGCATGCGAATACGCGCGGTTCACGCACATAACGGTTGAGCATATAGTCAATCACCGGCACATCGTCCTCCAAGGAGGCGCGGCCCGCACGAAGCTCCGGCATCTTCATTCCGTTTTCGCCCAGATAGACGTTCAACCCGGCACCGATCTGGCGAAGATTCGAGACGCATGCAGTAGCATGGCCGCTCGCCATCACCCGCTGAAGAGCTGGATATGCGAGCGCTGCGAGGACTGCAACGACTCCGACCACTGCAAGGAGTTCGAGCAACGTGAATGCACTCTGCAGCCTTCCCCTGCCAGCGTGCAGCCCATCATTCATCGTCCACCTCCACCCCACTGGATATTCCTCTGCATCTGCTCGATGAGCGGTGCAAAATCCATTTTCACCTCTGCGCTTGCATCCGAGTAGAATGATTTCAAGCCCTGCTGAACCATCTTCTGCACGTGTGGATCATCAGGGTTGCGGCCTCCCGGACCTTCCCCATCCTCCATATCGCGAAGCGCTCTTTCCACAAAACGCTTCCGCCGCTCAGGCTCCATCTTGTTGAACGATTCCATCATCTGCTTGAAGCCCGTAGGCAGGGTCAGATCGAGAAATCGGGATTGTTCCTCCGAGGTGAGGGCGCGAAAGAACTGGTCGAGTTGTTTCCCCATCCGCACCTCACGGCGCTGCTCGTAGGTCAGTCCATTGAGTTGTTCAGCTACTTCGTTGAGTACCCGTTCACGATCGCGCCCGGTCTTTGCGGCGATTGAGTGGTCTGCAAGGTAACGGGAAAGCCGCTCCGGGGTCGGCTTCACATTGTTGGCCCAATAAATGATCCCTCCAGCCACCGCCCAAACGGCGGCGACGAGGGCGAGGACTTTGATCCAGAGAGAACGCATCGCTGTTTTCTTAAACGAGCGGCACAATCGACGGGGATTCATCCCGGCGCAATCGTCGCTTCGTCCCGGAGAAGACGCGTCCTGACAGGCGGACGTTACATGCCTCGCGATG
>CBINJX010000135.1:0-8801 GCA_966251085.1 uncultured Verrucomicrobiales bacterium | reverse complement strand
CGCTCCACTATTCTTGACCACGAGCACCCGTGCGCCGGGAGCGAGCGTAGTGATTGCGCTGCCAGAGAAGTCGAAATCTATGCCTTTCGTGAACCGGACATTGGAAAGATCGAGTGAAAGCGTGCTCGAGATGTTTCGAAGTTCAATGTACTCGAAATCACCTTCAAGGTAACCGGCCGCCGCTTCGGCTGCAGTCGGTGCAGCGGGATGATACATGATCTCGGTAATCATCAGGTTTTCCTTCAGCACCTGGACATAATTCGAAGCTCCCGCTGTGAACTGCAGCGGAGCGCTCCAGTGGCTCCAGCGCCCGCTGTTGTCTCGGTGCCGCACCCGGGCTCGATAGGTATGACCAGCACGCAGCACGGTTCCCGGAATCGTTATGTTCGGTTGGAACGTCAACAGCTCGCCACTGTCCCAGACAGCGATCGCCTCATAGATGCGGTCATCCGCGGGATTGTAGGCTGGCGCCGATGGATCAGTGATCTCACCGATCCGCCACTGCATCGCTCCAAAAGAAACCGAACCCTGCGGATCGGAAAACGCACTGGATTGGAATGAAAGACCATCCACCGGATAGCCGGCTACCCCGGAGTACGAGATTGAGGGCTTCGCAGGAAGGTATCCCGCGTCCTCGCCATCGGAGATCGAATCCAGGAACGCAGCACGGCCACCCGTACCGACTACCGGATCGCCATTGATCGGGTCGCTCCAGCCGGTGAAAGCAAAAGCCTTCATATCGTTGCCTTTGTACAACGGACCTGCAGGGTGATCTGCCTGAGCGCCTGTCGATGGCCAGCGTGCGCGATCCGCGGGCCAGAAAGCACTTAGCGTCGCGACTGCATCATCGATAATGTCATCAAGCGGTCCCCTGCCGTTTGCCTCACGATACCAGACGAGATCGCGTAGCTCGCGGATTGCGTTGCGATGATCGATCTGCATGGACATATGGTCCTGTTTCGATGACGTCCAAGTTGGCGAGTCGGTGATGTTGAAGTGATCGTAGAGCGCGTTGTGGACGAGATCCCAACCCTTGTTCCAGCTGGGTCCGAAGCTGGCATCCCAGTCGTATGGCATGAACCACAGCTTCCCGAGCGGGTTTCCGGATTGGGGTTCGAAATACCAGATGAGGTTTTTCATCCGATGCCGCCCGGTTGGTTCGACAAAGATATCGTAGTGCCGGATCGCCTCCTGCACCGCGTTGTAGCGATACCAGAGCGGCATATTGATATAGCGTTCCAAGTCCGACTGACTCGTCCCCTGGTGCATGTTGTAGCGGATATTGTCGTAATCCTCGCCATAATCGACCGCCCCCTCGGCCTGATACCGCTCGCTCATTTCCCCGTTCTGCACCCAGTCGGTCATCTTGTAGAAGTTGCCGCGTGGGAGATTCCGGGCTTCCAGGAAGTTCTTCCCTTCGGGCAGCTCCAGCGCCTGATACAGTCCCCAGAAATCGCCTCCCGTTTCACTGGGCGCCTCGCTCGCACCGCGTACCACACGGAAATGTACCCAGTGTGATTCGGGAATCGGCACACCCTGCAGACTCCAGAGTTTGCCACCGACCTCGTACGTCAACCCCCAATCCGAGTAGCCCTTGTTGCCAAAGAGTTTATTGAAGAGCATCTCCTCCCACGGGCGCGGATAGAGGTTCCCCTTTTCATCCGCGGCATACAGCGGCGTGCCCTTGGGGAACTTGAACCGGAAGTGCCGCTTACCCGCCCCCATGTACCTCGAGTTTCCTCCACGGAGCCGCAGCTGCACGTGATCCACCACTTGGGAGTTGAAGACGAGTGCACCCTCGAAATTCTCGAAGCGGCGCGCCTGCTGCACATTGAGGCTGATGTTGTTAGGGAACTGCTCGCTGGAGTTGTAGGCGAGCAGAGCGGAGAAGTCCGACGCACGCATGATCCACTGATAGACAGGGATCGACGTAAGGGCTTCCGGAGCGAACACCTTCCCGCCAGCGACGTATGGAGGCACGCCATCGTACACGTACAACGCAAAATTCTTGCGCGGATCGTCCGCTGTCGGGATCCGCACGTTCGCTCCAAGCAGGTCCGTGGCAGTGATACGGTAGCGAACGAGTGTTCGATGCTGTTGTGCAGGAATCCGCCCCGTGAAGATCCCGTCCCCCGCGATATCACCGGCAACGGAACCATCATCGACCATCGGAACCGACGCCCAGTTTGCCGGGCTCTCGAAAGCGGGATTTGCGGGCAAGGATTGACGCGGATTCGCAAGAATTTGATCCACGCTCAGCGGCAGTGTCGCCGGAATGAATGCGCCCGGTGCACAGACCTGATACGACAGCTGCACATTTCCCACTCCATGTGGGTCCGATACGCGCGCGGTAAAGGTTACCGGCTCCCACGAGCGTGGCGTACCGGGCGCATGCTCCACATTGTATATCGCCGGAGGCGGATTCGCCGAGAAGACCGAGTTCTGCGCGCCCGGTGTTCCCAACAGGTCGGGCACACTTCTCACCTCGGCATCGATGCAGAAATCGAAGATATTGTAAGCGCCAAAGTCCTCCTGTTCTGAGCGCGTCTCGGGAAGCTTGGCAAAACCTTGGATCGCGATCGTGTTCGTTCCCGTGTTCAGCAAAGCGGGCGCATTGAGCAGGACCACATCGCTCCATGGATCATTACCGTGCTCATAGACAGCCGTTGTGTTGTACGGGGGATCGCTCGGAGCCGCAGGCGTGAAGCCAAACCTGGCAACCTCCTGACCATTAATCCAGACGATCGCTGCATCGTTGTGCATCACACGAACAAGCAACGCCTTGGGAATGGTTCCGGATACATTAAAGGTCTTCCGGAAAAAGACACTGCGGTATGCTGCCGTGAAGTTTCCTCCCGAGTACGTTGCCATATCCGGCAATTGCGTGCCGAGTGTCACACCGGTCTCGGGCAGAGTGGAGACGGAGGTATTACTGTTCCGCTTAAAGATGCCGATCGGAGCCACTCCGGTCAGCCATGTTCCGTCTTCAGGAAAACCCGGCTGACGCCAGGCAGAAATCGGGAACGAAGCCTCACTAGTCCCCTTGCGATAACGCCATCCACCACTTCCCTCAGCGAGATAGGTAATGTTCGGCGGTGCCTGAATACTCGCCCGCCAGCTCCCGCCGAGGTCATTATCGAGGTCCGGATGGAGAAGTTCGAGCGAAGGACCGTCGCCGTTTGGCGGCACGGGCCAAGGGGAGGTAATGCCATAGCGCACCCGATCCACAACATTCGTCGCCGCATCGCGCAACTCGATCTCTTCACCATCGCTGGAAAGTCCGCCGCTCCACGGCCCCAGCGGTGTGATACCGTACAGCGCCTCAATGATTTCTGGATCCTCGGCCACCACAAGGTAACCGCCAGCGGGAATTGTCGTGCCCGAGGGAAACGTGTAATCGACACCTCCAGTGAAGCGCCACCCGCTCACATCCACAGCGCTTGTGAACGGATTGTAGAGTTCGATGAACTCGCCTCGCAGTGTGTTCCGTGACGAGTTATAATTGATCTCATTGATCTTCACATGCCGCACCGGCTCCTGCACTGGCATCGTGATCACCTTTTGGAAGCTGTTTCCCGCAGAGTCCGTGACCTGCACACGAATCGAGATCACGGTCCCCAGATCTTCCGAGAAATTGCGCGCCGCAATCAGTTGATTGCCCGCGATGGTGAAATAGGCGTTGTGAGTAGCACCTTCTCCGTTTACCAAGCTGAAGGTAAATCGATCATCCGGATTCCCGTCCGCGGCTCTTAATCGGCCGGCAAAAGAACCTGGGATATAGCTGGTGAAAAGCGTGGATTCGCTGAGCGCCAAGTCTGTCGGTGCGAGCGGCGGCGGATGAACCGTGATAGAGACCGTCGCCACATTTGAATCCTGGGCACCGTCATTTGCCTTGAAGGTGAAGAAATCGGACCCTGCGTATCCCGTGGCGGGTGTGTAGGTACGGTTCGCTCCTGTGCCCGTGAGCTGCCCATGCACTGGTGGTGTTACGATGGTGTAACTGAGCGAAGCGGTTGGCGTGTTGAGGTCCCGGGCAACAAGGGTCACTGGAACCGGTGTCTGGTATCCGGTGCTCAGCGTAATGTTCTCCGCGGTCGGTTCGCTGGGGATCACGTTGACAGTCACGCTTGCTGTGCGTGTTCCGCCCGCACTGCTCGCCGTCAGTGTGTATGTCGTGGTTTGAGTCGGAGTGACGGTGACAAAGCCTGAGGTGCCGGAGAGCTGACCGATCCCCTGATCAATTGTTCCCGTGACATTCCCACCCGCCTGAGAAAAGACATACGAAAGGCGCACGCTGCTGCCTTTGTAGACGGTTGATTCCGGCAGAACCGTGAATGCATCGATCCGTGGTGCCGCGGGCAGGGTATCCGGACCGCTTGCGACTGCATCCGCGATCGCATCGGCGCCGAGAGCACCATTCCAGATGCGTACCTCGTTGAAGCCCCCCTCCAGATTGCGATCCGCTGTCCAGTTCGAGCGTCCGAGCCAGTTGTTTACATCGTCGATGTCCTTCAGTCGAAATCCGGTGTTCAACGTCAGGATGAGCGCCCCATCGCGATAATAACGCATCTGAGGAGAGCCGTCATTGCCGTCGGCGTCATACACCACGGCGAAATGAAACTCTTGTCCATAGGTCACAGGATCATTCCCCGCGATGAGGTTGGCCACTCCATCGTCCTTGAGTTCGAGTTGCTTCCGCGACTGTTCGTTTCCGATCTGGGCGGTAAGCATCAGGTACTCCGTGCCTGTCGCCGATCCACCCGCTCCCGTTAATTCACCCGCAGTCCCCGTGCCGAAATCGAGTATGCGCGACCAACTCTGCGGGCCATCGATTGTAACCCAGCCCTCGATCGTCACTTCATCGCGTGTGGAAATCAGCCCGTTCGGAAGATCGATGTAAGACGCCGAACTGGGCGAACCGCCCGGGAGAATCACTCGTCCACCCTGCCGCGAATGACCTGAGCCTCGGATGATCGCGTTACCAGCCGTCCCGCCCACTGAGTCGAACACCGTGGTTCCACTCGCTTCGTTGAAACTCCAGCGGAGCTGCAACTGCACCGGCATCAACGGCTTCACTGTCACCTGTGCGCTCGTACCGGAGGTGATATTGCTCAGCGTGTAAGTCGTCTGCCCACTTGGAAACACGGAGACACTCCCCGAAGCACCCGAAACCGTACCAGGGGCGGGAGAGATCGATATTCTGTCTCCCGACGAAACATTCCATGAGAGCGTTACCTCCTGCCCGGGGAGGAAAACCTGTGGACTTGCACTGAACGAAACGATGCCTGCATCTGCACAGAGAGCAAGAAAGCAGGCGGCAAAGAACGGGAGAAAAAAACGCATGTTCCGGGAGTGGAGTTGATCGCTAGCGGAGATTACAGCCGACAGCGAGCAGGGATGACATGACTGTCATCCCTGCCGTCGGCAAATAAACCTACCCTGCCGCCGCGATCAACTCGGCGGCAGGGGCTTTGGCTTATGAGATTTTCACACTCGATTTCCGGCGACGGCGCATTCCCATCATCGCCCCTGCCCCGATGAGGAGCGTGAGTGCGGCAGAAGGCTCCGGCACAACCGTTAGCACCAGATCGTTACGACCGTTCGCACCACCAGCAAAACCGAGCGTCACGTTCAGCCCCGCCACTGAACCGGTGAGATTCGTTCCGAGCGTTCCCAGAATGTCGGTATTGGTATCGAAGAGGGTGTAGGTCCCCATTCCAAACCCTTCGAGGTTTGTGAATGAGAAATCATCCAGATCGAGACCGTTTCCGATATCGAGCACACCAGTGCTCAGGCTCAGCTTGTCGCTTTCGAATCCACCAAGATCGAACTTGAGGTAACCGCTGCCACCAGCGGCAGCCGAGAGGTCGAATTTTCCTGTTCCGAGGAAGACCTCCAGGGTGCTCACCAGATCGTCCCCGGGCTCGAGTTGTGCGCCCGCGGCAAGAACGATATTACCGTTAATGGTGTTGTTGGTGCTGGTGGTGTCGATAGTACCGCCACCGCCCAGGGTTGCACCACTCGACACATTCACACCACTGGTGCCGGTGAGGCTGCCGCTTACAATCAGTTCGCCTTCCAGTACATTCGTCGGCCCCTCATACGAGTTGAAGCCGCGGAGCACCAACTCTCCCACGCCCTGCTTCGTAAGCCCGCCTGCACCAGAGAGCCCCTGTGTGATGGCAATGTTGAAGCCGTTGGTATCGATCTTTGCTCCGCCTTCGCGAACGCTCAGCTCACTATCCTGGAAGCCGAGGAGGAAGTCGTTCGAGTTGTCGCTCGCCTTGAGCAGACCGCCATTGAAGTTGAATGCGGCTATGGAGCCAAGATTCGACTTCTGCACGTACTTCGTGACAAGTGTACCGCCGTCCAGGTTCACGGTGCCGTTTCCGGTTGCGCCGTGGCCGACTCGAAGGTTGCGAACATCGAGTACACCAGTACCACTCAGATTCACCGTACCCGTGCCGTCCTCAGCGACCAGGAAACCAGTGGAGTCGTTAGTATGGCGGAGAGTTCCACCGGAGAGATTGACGGTTCCGTTACTCCCTGCATACCGCCCGACAGCGGTCCAGTTGCCGGTGGTAAAGGTGCCAGCGCTCATGTTCAGAGTGCCGATTCCGTAAGCACCAATTTGCAGGTTGTCAGTGACGCTGATCGTACCGCCTTCGACATTCATGATGCCCTCAGCGGTTGCACCGTTCGCGATGTCACCACCGATGCGGCTTTCTCCATTGCCGTTGATGGTCAGCGTGCCGCCCTGAATATTGACCGTTCCCTTAGCGGGGCCGGCTTCCGCATTGCCCATCTCACCGCCAATCACGAGACGGCCCGCAGTAACATCACCATCGATGAGATCGAACGACGCAGTGGACGAGTTCCATGCAACATTGAGCGTTCCACCGATCGTTGCCGTACCACCGTTCATCTCCCACTTGCTATCCAAGCTCGGAGTCGCGCCTGCATTTTCGCCGATACGGACATCATTTGCACTGGTGAGCACACTGGTCCCACTCTGCTTGAGGACACCTGTGGCACCGAGACCGCCGATAATGATATGGCCTCCCCCTGCAGTCTTGTTCAGGGAGCCGCCCGTCAGGTTTACAGTCCCCGTTCCGTTCTGACGGCCAATTGCGATCCAGTTCGACGCGGAAACGCTACCTCCGGAGATGTTCACCGTAGCGGTGTTGCCGAAGTTGTTTCCAACCCAGATTTCACCACCGGTGTTGATCGTGCCTCCCGAGATCGTTCCTGTTCCCTGCGAACCGGTGCCGCCGTCTCCAAACTTCAGTCCTCCGCCACCGGCGGTCAAACTACCGCCCGTCATGGTAAGGGTACCGGTTCCACCGTTCTGGCCGATGAAGACGCTGTTTCCACCGGTCTGATTCACCGTACCTGCGGCGATTTCTAGCGCACCGGCGGCCGCGAAGGATGTGCCGACACCAATATTTCCCGAGGCATTGACCGTCCCCGTAGTATTAATGTTGATCGATCCAGTGAGGTCGAAGCCGCTAGCCACGGTGACCGGACCGTTGAATGACGCACTCGCAGCCCCCTCGATGCTCAGCGAGGCATTCTTCAGGGCCGCGATTGTCGTTGGTCCATTAATGGTCGTGCTGGAATTGCCCCGCAGCGTCGTCGTGTTATCGATGTCGAGCTGAGCGGTACCGTCGATGGTTCCTTCGTTGATGAAAGCGCCTTCGCTAAACTGAGTCATGCCCGTATAGGTGGCATTCCCCGTGTAGGTCAGAGAGCCTGTTCCCTCGTGTGCAATGGAACCAGTCCCGCTGATGTTGTTGGCAACGGTGATTGCATCCGAACGATTGAAGACGAGCCGTGCGGTGGGTGATGCCAGGGTTACTGCCCCCGAACCGAGCGTGCCCGTGCTTCCCCCTACACCGACCTGTAGAGTACCGCCGGAGACATTTGTGTCCGTATAGGTGCTGTTGCCACTCAGAATGACAGTTCCATCGCCCCCAAAGCTGAGGCTCTTCGCTCCGGAGATCTCACCAAACTGCAGCGAGCTGCCAACTGCAGTCGTCACACTCGTGTTTGTCGCAATGCTCACCGGCACCGCAATGACATGGTTACCTTGGCTGACAGTCACCGATGCCGCAGCAGCGCCGTTGTCGAGGCTCAGGGTGCCGGTGCCACTCACGGTGTAAGCATTGGCGTTGTTGAAGACCAGCTTGCCAACGGTTTTGCTTCCATCCAGGTCAATGCTGGCCGGAGCGGTGATCGCATCACCGAAGAGCGCCTCCGCTCCTGCTCCATTTGGCACGCCATCACTCCAGTTTGCGGCAGTAGTCCACACTCCGCTGCCGCTGTTGGTCCAGGATGTCACGATCGTATCCGTGATCTGGAGCCGAATCGCCGTTGATCCCGCATCGTTGACGAGCGCGTAGCCCTTGCCTGAGATCGGGTTCCCGATCACCAGGTTTGCCAGATCTCCAGTGAAGCCGCCGTTATAGTCGAATAGCAGATAGCTGCCGTTCGTGGTGAACGGGGTCGTTCCTCCCGCCTCGTAGAAGTTTAGCGTAAACGCAGCCCCGAACGAGAGTCCGTTCTCGGCCGTGATGACGATTGTATCGTTTACACCCGCGCCGAATTCGAAGTCGGTGACCGAACCGTTGTTCAAGCTCAGTCCGCCCACAGTCAACGTGCCTGCACCAGCGACCGGAACGAGACGCGCTGCATTGTTCACAGCGACCGCAGCACCAAAATTGCCGCTTGCAGCAAACGTACCGCCATTGATGTTGATCGCGCCGGTGAAGTTTGGAGCGCCATCAATGGTCAGGCTGTTC
>CBINJX010000134.1:0-8845 GCA_966251085.1 uncultured Verrucomicrobiales bacterium | reverse complement strand
CACAGATCATCTCCTGGAAAGAATGAAGAACTCCGGCGGCGAAGTCGCCCAGATCACCCCTGATAGTCACGGTTGGCGCGTGAACCATGCCGGAAAGAGCCAGAATGCGGCGACGCTCGCAGAGGCTATTCCGCTGATTCCGGCTCAGTCGCCCATTCACCTGGCAATTCCGACCGCCATGGTGCTGATGGAGCGCCAGACTCTGCCCTCCACCGACCGTGAAGAACTCAATGGAATGGTGCAGTTGCAGCTCGAGAAGACGCTGCCGTACCCAGTGGAGGAAGTGGCAACCGACTTCCAGATAGTCGAGTCCGGCGAGACCGAATCGACGGTGGTCACGCTCGCCGTGCATTCACCGGCGTTGGAAGAGTTGTGTCAGCCCCTGCGTGAGGGGAGGAGGATTCCGCAGAAGATTTCCATCTTTGGCCAGCACGTGGCGGCTGCCGCTCCGGAAGGTGAGACGGTGCTGGCACTCTGGGTGGAGCAGGAGCAGCTCGTCGTGGCGATTTGTGAATCGGGCAAACTGGGTTGGGCGCATACGCTCTCTGAGCGGGATGCAGAAGCGGTGCAGGCCGAGTTGCCGCGTCTGCTTCTGAGTGCCGAGATGGAGGGGGTGCCGGCTTCGTTTACGAGTGTGCTGATCGCTTCCGAACTCGCGGAGCTCGTGCCGCCACTGCGCGAATCGCTGGGAGTGCCTGTGCAGCCACTATTGGTGGACGGGGCGCTGCCGGTTCCCTCGACCAATCTCTTGCCCGAGGCGTGGAGCGTGGAGGCGCGCGGTTATGAGCGGGCGGACCGGCTCAAGCAGCAGCTCATGATGGTGGCAGTTATCTATCTGATCCTGCTCGCCGGGGCTTTCGTCTATCTCGCGTGGACGAAGCGCCAGGTGCAGTTGATGGACCGGGAGATCGCTCAACTGCAGCCGCAAGTCGCGGCGACTCAGGCCCGCCAGGCGCAGTCAAACGCCCTGGCACCCGCGATCCAGCCGAGCCGCTATACGGTGGAGCTGCTCAGCCAGGTGATTCAGGCGCGTCCTTCCGAGGGGGTGCTGATTACGACTTTCAATAGTGGACCGGAGAGCTTCAGCGTGGAGGGCGAGGCGCCGAACGCTGCAGAGGTCTTCAACTATTCTCAAAAGCTGCAGTCAGCCGAAGGGCTGAGTGATTTTCAGGTCGAGATGCCCAATCAGCCGACGATCCTGCCGAACGAGCACGCGAAATTCAGCATTTTTGGAAAGCTATGACGAAGCGGGAAAAAGTACTGGCAGGAATCGTGGGGGGGGCTGTGGCGGTGCTGCTGAACATATTTTTGATCAGCTTCTTTTCGAAGAACCACCGCTTGCTGAAGCAGGATCTCGCGCAGAAGCAGAAGCACCTCAAGGAGCTTCAGACACTGATCGAAGACCGGAACTTCTGGGAGCAGCGGGGGGCGTGGATTGCATCCACGCAGCCAAAGCTCGAGGACCCGGGCCGGGCAGGGGTGGACCTCATGGAAGAAGTGCGGAAGCTGGCAAAGCAGCATGAGGTGCTGATTCCGCCGGAGACGGTCAATTTGGGAACCCCTCAGCAAAAGGATTACTACACATCGGTGTACGTGAATGTGGAAACACGAAGCACCTGGCAGGCGTTGATCAATTTTCTGGCGGAACTGCAGGCGCCGGAGAAATTCATCGTGGTAGAGAGTGCCAGCTTGAAGAAAAATTCTTCTGACGCGACCCAGATGCAGGGGACTCTGCGAATTGCGAAGTGGTATGCGCCGAAGTAGCGCTCGGTGTCATCGGTAGAAGTTTTGTCGTGTCGTGTTATAATTTGCTCTTATGCGTGCCCTCCCGCTTCTTTCGGCCCTGGTTTTGACGTCCGCTCCGGTTTTTGCGACGGAATCGGTTGTGCCCGCGGCTTTCCCATCCTCGCGATATGAAAGTCTGAAGAATGTATCTCCTTTTGCTCTCGCTACGCCGGAAGTCGCACCCGAGGCGCCAAAGGACAGTTTCACAAAGGATTGGGTGCTGACGGCGATCAGCAAAGTGCCTGATGCACAGGGAGTGGATCGTTACTTTGTGAGTATCATGACGCGGGACCAGACCCAGCGGATCTATCTGATTGGCAACGAACCGAACAAGGACGGCGTTTCCATTGCCAATGTCGAGGAGTCTCCCCTGATCGGGAGAAGCAAGGTAACGCTGAAGAAGGGAAACGAATTTGGCACGGTGGAGTTTGACCAGATGTTAATCCAATCCGCTCCGGCGCAGAGGGGGAACCCCGGTGCGCCGCTGCCCGGGGGGACCCGGATGCCTCAGGTGCCAAATGGCACTAATGGGATCAATCCGGTGAAGCATCCGATGAATCGTCCGGCAATTCCTCGTCCGACTGCGCTTCCGCAGATGCGCAATGGAGCGTCTCCATTTCCGGCACAACAGCAGCCCGCCAACGCCGGCGAAGGCGGTCGCCGCCGGATTCGGGTGATCAATTCCAAGCCGTAAGCGGCAACGGAGAGGACCTTCCCGCTGGTGATGTGAGCCAGTTTGTGTGAGGCGGCTCTGTTCCGAGCTTCGGGCGAGGGACGTGCCGCCTCTGATCTTCTTCTGGAGGGCGAGAGTGCCTGCGGATCAGGCCTCGTGTGCCGTCACCTGTCTTTCAGCGCCCCGCAACTGCGGGGCGTGTTCTATTCCACAGCCTGGGGCGGCAGTCTTCATGTCTTTCTCTACGCGGTTTCTGGGGGGCCTTCACGCTGTGATATATCGCGCCTTCGCCGCTGCTGAACTCGGCATTCTATTCCAGACTTCTTCTTCCGTCTGGGGGCCGTAAGCAAAACAGCCCCGTCTGCTCTCGCAAACGGGGCTGTTGAGAAAAGAGAATCTACGGGCTCGAGAGATTAGCTCTCGGTTTTCCAGTTACCGATGTCGTCGGCGGTGTTTGGCAGGTTGTCAGCCCCTGCGGAATAAAGGTCGTAACCAGCGCCGCTCCGGGTGCCGGGACGCTCATATCGATATTCAACCTGCCACGGATCGAGCGGGATTTCTGTTCTAAGCTGACGCCACTGACGCGGACGTGGTTCCGTCGTCGGTTTTGTGACAAGGGCTTTCAAACCCTGCTCAGTAGTTGGAAAATGGCCATTTGCTGCCTGATACATCATCAGGGACGTGCTGATCGAATTCAGGTCGCCCTTGGCGCGTGCCTCGCGAGCGATGCCGACATTGTCTGCCATCCCCCAGATTGCCGCGCCAGCGAGCAGCGCGATGATCATGACCACAAGCATGATCTCCAAAAGGGTAAAACCGGCCTTAGAATAGGCGGAACGTTTCATAATCTACTTTGGGCTAACGGTGTAATCGAAGTCCTTCCAGTGGTGCTTGAGCTGGATTTCCACAGCACGCACCGCCACCGGTCCGGATACTCTATCTAGTCTTAATTGGAGTTGGTTCGCTCCCGATACAAGCGCCGAGGCTGGGATCAGCTTCTGGCACCGCATCCAGCCCGTGTACCGGAAGCGCATTTCGCGCTCGAGCGGACGGACATCGCCGCGGTAGCCAGGATCGGCAAGATCAGGGAGCAGCAGGTTGACAGCACCAAGCGGGCGGTCGTTCACTGTTATTTCCGGCGGGAATGTAACATCAGCGCCGAGAATCTCAAATGTGAGCAGCACCGCGAGCGGCGGGGCATCGAGATGCACATCCCAGAGCATCCCATCCATCCCTGTACCCGGCTCGAGTTTGACCGTCTCTGCGCAGAGGGTCGCGCGGATGCGGCCATAGAGATAGAGGTCATCCTTCGGCGTAGGAAGGGCTGGTTCATTGCCAAAGGGATCGGCCCCAAGCCCAAGCTCCGCAAAATCGACGGCGGTTCGATGTTCAGCCTTCTTCACCGTAGCCATGAAGACCCCCCGGACATTCGAGCCGGTCCCAGGAACTGTAATATCGAGATAATCAACTTCTTCCACGGGAATGGTGAGAGTATCCGACGTGGGAAGATCGAGGCCTGTGCCGAGGGGAGCGGACTGGTACCGGAGCGTGCCGGTCTCGGTCCATGCGGTCACGACAGGGGCGCGCCCCTCCACATCCTGAAAGAAAACCCGAAGCTGGATCTCGGGATTAAGATGCGCCAGGCGCCTCAGGCGAACCCGGTAGACCGTCTGTTCGGGGGCGCCATCGCGTGCAGGAACGGGATGGCTGAGTACGGACTCGACCCAGATCGGTAGCGAGATCTTTGGGGGGCGAGGGGAGCTGAGTTTCTCAAAGTCCAGCCAGACTGAGAAGGGCGTTGGCTGGACCCTGAGTTCTTGAGCGTTTATATGCGGCTGTGCTGCTGCCAGCAGTGCCGCCATCGCCAGGCTGAATAGGAGGGGACTCTCTCGATAGCGCATGGGCAACCTGCGCCGAGGAGTAGTTCATCGCATGCCGCCGCGCAAGCCTTGGGTCATGCCAAACACAGCACTCAGGATGCCGTACACGACTAGGCCGACGATGACTGCGATCACGAGCATCACGAGAGGCGGGATCAGGGTGGAGATGATCTTCACCTGTTTATCCAATTCCCGCTCATAAATATCGGCGATGTTCTGCATCGTCTCACCGAAGCGGCCGGTCTGCTCACCGACAGACATCATGTCCACGAACATTTCCGGGAAGAGTTTCTGCTCGGCGAGGGCGGTGGAAAGCGTTGCTCCGTCCACCACTGCCTTTCGAACATCCACCATACGCTGCCGCACCCACTCATTTCCGGAGATTTCTTCCAAGAGCTCGAGCGCGCGGAGCAGGGTAACGCCGTTCATCACCAATGTGCCGAGCGTTCGGGCAAACTGGGCGTAAAAACGGTAACGCATAACCCAGCTGTAGAGCGGAATTTTCCAGCGGAATGCATCCCACGCCGTCCGGCCTTCATCGGTGCGAGTGAAGAGTTTCCAAGCAGCAAAGAGACCGGCACCGGCGAGGATCGCCACCCACCAATAGCTGGTGATGAGATGATGCACCTCGAGAAGGATGCGTGTGGCGAGCGGCAGGGGCTGTTTTGTGTCCTTAAAGAACCCCATCAGCTGCGGGACCATCACCGTCATGAAGACGATAATGAGGCCGATACCCGCCACGACGAGGAGGGCCGGATAAATGAGCGCTTGCTGAACACGGTCCCGAAGTGCCTTTACATCAGCTAGATAGGTGACGAGCCGCTTGAGGATATCCGCCAGTGCACCGCTCGCCTCACCCGCGGCGACCATATTGACGTAAAGGGGAGTGAAAATCCGTGGATAATCACGAAGCGCCTGCGAGAGACTCCGTCCATCCACGAGTGCCTGATGGAGGTTCTGCGAAAGCCCATGGAGCTTCGGATGTTTCATCCGGCGCTTCAGGATCCCGAGAGCTTCATCGAGCGTCATCCCAGAGCCCAAAAGGTGGGCAAGTTGCTCGGTGAAAAGGTACTGGTGCGAGTGGGACATCGTCTGCACCGGTCCACTCGCCACTGCCGTACGGCTCGCCTCCGCCGGACTGCTCTTCGGTTTGCTCGGCTTGTTCTTCGCCTTTGTAGCTGTGGCTGTGGAAGCCGATGCTGCCGGTGCAGGATGGTCCACAGCGAGCGGCTCGATCTTGATCGGCACGCACCGTTGTTGCTCGACCTGACGAATAGCCGCCGAGCGATCGTTGCAGCTGACCACTCCATCGATCAGCTTTCCTTCAGCATTCCTTGCGACGTACCGAAACTGAGGCATGAGGCTCGGAATGTTGCGCGCAAAAAGCACAAAGGCAAGCCGAGTTGGCTTGCCTTTGTAAAACTGAGCTGAATTTGTGGGCTAATTAAGCACGCCGGCGACGGCGAAGCAGGAGAGCCATGCCACCTACAACGGCCAAACCGGTGGAAGCGGGCTCCGGGACGACTTGCAATCCGAAGTTCGGTGCCCCTGTCGTATCCGAAACTCCTTTATCAAAGCTGCCGACGAGCACCTGCGAAATCTTCGCGTTCGGTCCGGGCGGATCATTTAACAGAGCTGTACCCGCCGAATTGGTCAGGTCCGAGATGTCAATTGTCAGCGAGCCAGGAGACAATTCATCACTAGGAATGATCCAGCTAGAGAAACTGAAAATTCCGTGTTCTTGAACTGTGCTGATACTAGCTGCTGGTGTGCTATTGTCGGACGAGGCGAACACCCACATGTATGCCTTAGCTCCGGCAATATCAAATCCGGTTGAGCCAATAACTGGAGAATCCGTGCGGTTGAAATGCTCGGGAATTCCACCGAGTCCATCGCCGATTTGTCCGGCTGCAATCTCGATGAAATGGGCATTGAGGAAATCGATGTTGAAGGCGTTCGCGGCAATGATATCCGCAGAAACATCAAACACCCCCAAGCGGATAAGATTGCCAGCGGCTAGATTGGTTCCGTTCTCCAGACTAAAGCCATTATCCTCACCGGCACTCCATACGATTGTAGCGCCATAGCTTGCCGGGACTGCCGCAGCCAGTACTGCGCAGCAACTGAGTGCTGAGAGAGAAATTCTCATATGAGGGGGTGTCGGTAGTAGATATTAGAGGGATGCGGGATGTTGCGGAATGGCCCAATCAAAGGCCGTTTGCGCATTTCTTTTGATAATGAAAGAGGCCCCAACCGGAATAGTAGCAGAACTCGCGTCAACCGTTTGAGCGCCCGCTTTGCGCCATCCTGTACCGCCAATGCCCGCAGTTTGATAATAATAGATGTCGTAGCCAGTACCATTCCAGACTAGGACCTGGTCGGCTGTCGTTGCGGTGCCACCTGCGATACCTGTAGATGGATCGCCAGTATAGATGCCCGAGGTTTGTAGCGTCATCGGTGCCGCAAATACATTTCCGATGATGTTGGTCCCCACGCTAATCGGAACGGAGGTTTTACCTGTCTTCACTGCCCCCATAAGAACGACGTTCACCGGGGTGGATTGTTGCCGTTTAATGAGAAGCCCATCCTCTGGATAAATGACTGCGGAAGAGGCATCAACCGTTTGAGCGCCCGCTTTGCGCCATCCTGTACCGCCAATGCCCGCAGTTTGATAGTAGTAAATGTCGTAGCTAGTGCCATTCCAGATTAGAATCTGGTCGGCTGTCGTTGCGGTGCCACCGCCTAAGCCGGATTCATTCGCTGCTCCGAAAACACTAGCGAGCGTCCAGTGTTTCCTCACCTTGAATGTTGCCCCCCCAGTAACTCCAGTGGCAAGGTTTTGTCCCAAAGTCAGCGTTTTCGTTGCCGCATTAGTGCCAACAATGTCGTAGGTTGTGCCGGCTCCGGCACCTGAAGTTATCTCTACGTAGAACTTCCCATTCGCACCAGCGAACTGGTTGTCAGTCCAAGTCGCCTCGTTATCCGTCAAGGAGGCAGTGTCGACTGTTTCCGCGCTCCCCTGGTATTCTACCGGGCGGGTAAGTCCAAGGCCTTTGAACGATATGGCATTCGGGCCTGTCCCTCCCGTTCCAGCGATATCCAACGTAATAAACCCAACCGGATCGGTCGTCGCGGTCGTCTGCGCGTACAACGGGGTTCCGAGAGGGGCGAGAGAGAGAAGGGCAACAGCGAAGCGCCGGAGGCCAAGGCGGGAGGAGTTCATGGCAAGTGGGGTCTTACGACAGGTCAAGAGAGCTGCAAGTGAAAATGTTATCAAACTTTCGCTTCGCGTCCAACCGAGGCGCGATCTTTTGCATGATAGCGGGACGGCGTGGATTCGTTACAGAATATTCTTAATGGGCTCAAAATTCTGGAGAAGTGTTCTGCTCGAATTCAGCTCAGGCCCAGGCGTCCCTTCAGGAGCCAGATGAGGGCTTTGACGCCGAGTTCCGCAACGTTGAATGGCTTGCCCACAAAATCATTTCCACCGCTCAGGCTCGACTGCACGCGGTTCTGGAACGTGGTCATTCCAGTCAAAAAGATCACTGGTGTCCGCTCATGGAGTGAAAGTTCGCGGAGCCTGCTGCAGACCTCGAATCCATTCATCTCGGGAAGATTGACGTCCATGAAGATCAGGTCGAATGGCTGAGTGCTCAGGACCGCGAGGCTTGCACCCGGGGTTTCCAGTCCGTCGGCGTTCAATCCTACGAGCTGCATCGCGGCCGCAATCAAATCGCGAGCGCTGGGTTCGTCCTCGACGATCAGGACATGTGAATCCTGAAGATTCAGCGGCTGGAGGTACGCCGCCTTTTCCCAGAGCGTTGCGAGAAAATCGACCGCCTGGCCGAGTGTCCGGAGTGTGAGTGGATTGATCCGCTCCGGGTAACATTCCAGGCCGTAAACCAGAATCTCCAATGCCGTGGCAAGGTGCGACATGGGGTTGTCGCCCAAGAGTGAAATCTGGCCAGCGAACGCGTGGGTCTGCCTGAGTAGCTCTCGCCATGGCGCGCCATCCGCCGGGGTGCGCATGATGTCGTGAAGCACCTGTCGCATTCCCGATAAAGTTTCGGGCGCCGCATCCAGTGCATTCTGCTGGAATTGCCGCTTGACCGCAGGGTCGTGCGTCGCAGGCTCCGTATCGGACGGAAGCCCGAGTGCACGCCGTGCTTCCGCTACGACGGAGTCGAGTGGATTGGCTGATCTCTCGATCATTGAAGTGGCCCCAGCCTTCAGGGCCGAATTTACCAACGGCGCATGCACCGTCGGTAATAGCAGAATGGGCATTTCCGGTCGCTTGGCTCTGATCCGGGCTACCAGTTTAGTAGTGTCTCCTTTAGTAAGAAGAGGGTCGATCAAAACGGCGTTCGGGTTGAGTTCCTCGCACATCCGAGCGCCTGTCTCGCCATCGCGGGCCGTTTCCACCGTGATATGGGCTAGCTCCAAGCGATCCCTGTGAATGTTGCCGAGGACGAGGTCGTCTTGAATCAAGAGGAGGCGTTTATTGATC
>CBINJX010000133.1:0-8847 GCA_966251085.1 uncultured Verrucomicrobiales bacterium | reverse complement strand
CTGCGGGAGGTGTGGGAGTTGGTTCCACCGGATCAGGAGCGACTGGATCGGCTCCTTGAAACTGCCCTGCGCGGACGCGGCCTGGCGGGTGGCGCGGCTGGAGCATTCGGCGCCGTGAAGAGGGAGGCAGAAATTGCCCTTTTTGCACGCGGCGAGATGGCTGCCGGCCTGGCACCGGAAGAACCGCAAGCAGCGCCGCTGGCGGAAATGGCGATGCCCAGCGAGAGCCGGAGCTATGCTGACATACCAACCTTGGGCAAGCAACAAGACGCAGGTCGGAGCATGATCCGGCGGCGTGCGGCCTTAGCGGACGAAATGATGCTCGAGCAACTGTCGAGATTGCGCGAAGAGGTCCGTCCGTTCTATCGCCGGATCGGCCCCACCAAGGAATGGGCAGAGAACAACTATTACCATCTTCGTATCACTGAACAGAATGCGGAGCTGATCCCAATCAACACCTTCTGGCGCGACTTCGCTGCATGGGACGGCAATGCACCTTTCCTCTCGGAACACTTCCCTGAGGCGAGTCGCAACTTCCCTGAAATGATGTTGGCCCTGGCGGTGCTGGACCTGCCATTCGAGGCACAGAAACATCAGACACGCACGGAGAACAACCAGTATATACTCACCGCAGCCAGCCCGCTTCTCGCTTTCCACAAGGAAATCCAGGCCGCACAGCCAGCTGAGGGTGAAGCCGATCTCCTCCTGAGCGAGAACTTCTTCCGCCGGGACGATCGCTACCGGATGGAGGGGAACGAGAAGTTCGACAAATACGTTACAAAAGAATTTCTCCCCGGCGTCGTGTATGGCGCAAACGTGGTGGTCACGAACCCGAGTTCCTCGCCGCAAAAGGTGGAGGTGCTGCTGCAGATTCCAGCTGGTTCGCTCCCGGTACTTGGCTCCAGGGCAACCGATACGCGCCGCATTCAACTCGGACCTTACTCCACGCAGACGCTGGAGTATTACTTCTATTTTCCGGTGCCCGGGAAAGAGCCGTTCGTTCATTACCCGGCTCATGTCTCGAAGGACGACAAAGCTCTCGGAGCTGCGAAGGCGACCACCTTCAACGTCGTCCGTCAACTCTCGCAGGTGGACAAGGCGTCATGGGAATACCTCTCCCAATATGGGAGCGACGAGGAGGTCTTCACCTTCCTGCAGGAGAATAATATTCTGCGCCTGAACCTGGAGCAGATCGCGTGGCGGGCACGCCGGAGCGTCGATTTCTTCCGCAAGCTGCTCGACCTCCTGCAGAACCGTCACAACTACAATAACGTGATCTACTCGTACTCTGTGGTGCACAACGAACCTGCGGCCCTGAACGAATGGCTGAAGCATCAGCAGGAGTTCATCGCACACTGCGGTCCGTTCCTCGCATCCCCGCTGCTGGTCATCGATCCGATCGAGCGCCGTGCGTATGAGCATCTCGAGTACTCACCACTCGTCAACCAACGCAAGCACAGCATTGGGACCGAGACCCGGATTCCGAACCCCGTCTTCCGCGCCCAATATCAGGCGTTCATGAACATCCTCGCGCACAAACCCGCGCTCGATGCGCAGGATCGGATGAGTGTCGTGTATTACCTCTTCCTACAGGACCGAGTGCCGGAGGCTCTGGTCTGGTTCGGTGAAATCAGACCGGAAGAGTTACCGACACGTCTACAGCATGATTATTTCCGCTGCTATGCAGCCTTTTACGAGGAACAACTCGCGGAAGCTCGCGGTGTGGCCAGCCAATATGCGCAGTATCCGGTGGACCGCTGGCGGACTGCGTTCATCGAGGTACTCACGCAGCTTGACGAGATCGAAGGAAAGAATGTCGCCCCACGGAACGGCCAAGTGGACGGCAAACCTGATCGCGAGGCGCAGCAGGGAGATCTCGCGGCGACCGAACCGTCATTCGACTTTACCGTCGAAAACCGGCAGATCGAACTCACTTGGAACAACCTCAATGAGGTCACGGTCAACTACTACCTGATGGACCCCGAGTTCCTCTTCAGCGCGAGTCCGTTTGTCACCGAGGAGCCGGGCCGGTTCTCAATCATCAAACCGACCCGTAGTGACCGGATCGTGCTAAAGCCGGGTGACACCGCGATGAGCATTCCGCTGCCAGGAGAATTCGCTAAAGCGAATGTATTGGTCGAAGTGCTCGGGGCCGGACAACGCAAAGCCGAGGCATATCACGCCAACACACTACAACTGACACTTGCCGAGAACTATGGCCGACTCGATGTACGGGAGGCCGGCACGGGAAAACCGGTATCCAAGGCATATGTAAAAGTATATGCCCGGCTAAACAACGGCACGGTGCGCTTCTATAAAGATGGCTACACCGATCTGCGCGGGAAGTTTGACTACGCGAGCCTCAACACTGGCACCTCCACTCCCGTGCCTCCGCCGCAACCGGTGGATTCCCGCGAGACTACCGGAAGTCTGTCTCATCAGATGCTGAAGCCGACTGAACTGGGAGAGGTTGAGAAACTTGCAATCCTGATCATCTCTCCCTCCAACGGCACACTCGTCCGCGAGGTGAACCCACCGTCGGAGTAAAAGGAAGAAGGTCGCTGCGCTGTGCGGTTGCAAATAACCAGTCGGCAGACTCGCGGCCTGCCGACTGCTTTCAGCTCATCATTAGCTGAGTTTCACCATCCGTAGTAATACGGGCTGTTCCAGCCGAGCCTACCAAAGCCGCCGTAATACGGCCTATCCCAGCCGACCGAGCGGAAGCCGCCGTAGTACGGCCTGTTCCAGCCAATTCTCCGGAAACCTCCATAATACGGTGAGCGATACCGGGTACCGCCAAACGCGATCGAGATGCCGGTTCCACCGTAGTAGGGCCTGTAATCGGAATAGAACCCGCCAGTATATCTCGGCCCGTAGTACCTCGGCCCAAAGTACGTGGGAGAATAGAACCCGCCATAATACGCTGGCTGCGCGACAACCACGGTACGCGCAGGGCGATAGGACCGGTAGGCGAAGCGGTATGGCCGAGCGTATCGGTACGATGCATACCGGACGGGCCGGACGTAACGTACACTGCGTACATACCGGGCAGGCCTCACGTAACGCACGCTGCGGACATACCGGACTGGGCGGGCATATCGAACGTAGCGGACCGGACGGACATAGCGCACACTGCGGACGTACCGAGTTGGCCGCACATAGCGCACGCTCCGGACGTAGCGGGTAGGACGGACATAACGCACGGTGCGGACGCTCCGGACAGTACGATATGGAGTATCGACCTCTCTGACGACGCGCACATACCTGGTGCGTCCTTCAGCGGTAGTCGGGGTTGCCAGGTTCACGCCGCTCACGGCCATTAATCCAGCAAGCGCTGTATGTAGGTATTTCATTTGTATCCACCTCCGTTGAGTATTGAATAGATAAGTCCGGCCATTACCGGACGGGCCTGCAGCGACCCGCTGCTCGCGACCCGCTACTCGCCCCGTGTTCAATGAAGGTATCGGAGCGACTGTTTGCCGGAGGGTACCCACTGGAAGGTAAGGAACTTCCCCCACCCCTCGTGTGAAGAACTGGTTCTTTGTTGGTTGTGATGGGCACAGAACCCGCTTGCCGAGATCGATTGCGCAGAAGGCGATCTGTGCTAAACACTCTGATGTTTAAGGCCACCCTGCTTGCATTGCTGCTCTCGTTGGCGGCTGCTGTTGCCCAACCCGCACAGGGGAGAGAGACTGAACTCCCTTTTAAGTTCGTTGACGGCTTCATCATCGTCACCGCGCGGACTGCCCAAAGCTCCAAGCCGCTTTCACTATTGCTAGATTCGGGAGCCAGCACATCGGTGCTTAGTTTGCAAGCTGCGGAGCGTATGCGAATCCCTCTGCTGGCACCCGAACCGGTTCAAGGAGTCGGTGCGGATTCAGTTGCGTTCCATATTCCTCCGGTAAGAACCACTGCGGGCCGGACTCACCTTTCCGACATTGCGATCGCCCTCGACCTCAGCAATGCCGCAGCGATCTGCCGCGAACCGATCGACGGTCTCCTGGGCATGGATTTCTTCGCCGGGCGCATCGTACAGATCGATTACAAGGCTCAGCGGATCCGCCTGCTCTCCAAGGCGCAGCCTGATACCTCGGCACTCCGCCTCCCGATTCAGATCCGCAATGGTGTCTTCTGTGTCCCGGTCGGAGTGAATGGTTCCAAGCATCGTTGGACGCGCCTGGATACAGGGAATAACGACGCCCTCCATTGGGTCACGGGCAGGCAAACCACAGAGAGAGGGCAGCGTGGGAATTCCGTCGGATTCCTCACGGATTCCTCCCAAATGATCCGCGCATCGGTCCAACTTGGTAAAAAGACATTGGAGTCGGTGAATGTCGCGCCGCACGGCGAAGTGATCTTCCCCGGTGAGGCCGGTCTGCTCGGCAACGGTATTCTCTCCCGTTACACGGTCACGATCGACTCAAGGAATGGCCAGGTGCTGATGCAGGAAGCAGCGAAGCGGTAGGCTGTTGTGTAGAGGCGGCCTTCGAGCGGACGGGACCGCCCAGAGTTCCTAATCTTATTCCTACTCTCTTCCTCAACTCATGCTCCGAGGAAGAGCAGGATTAAGTTTTAGAATACGATTAGGAACGAGGCACACGTTCCTCGCCCGAAACTCGGGGCCGAGCCGCCTCCATACACAAATCCTTTTCACTGTGTAACAACTCCGTTAGCGTACTCCCCCGGAAGGAATACCCCAGATGAACAACGGTGCTGAATCCATTCACGAGACGCTGAAATCAGTCTTTGGCTTTGACGACTTCCGGGAAGGGCAGGAAGCCGTTGTGCGGCAGTTGCTGGCGGGAAACTCCGCGCTTGCGGTATTCCCCACGGGAAGTGGCAAAAGTCTCTGTTATCAACTCACGGCCCTTCACATGGAGGGTGTGACGATCGTGATCTCGCCTCTGATCGCGTTGATGAAAGATCAGGTGGAGTTTTTGCGGAAGCACCAGGTCCCTGCGGCGCGTCTCGATTCGAGCATCAAGGTTGATGAGGCCCGGCAGATCGACGCCGATCTGCAGTCCGGAAAACTGAAGCTGCTTTACGTCGCTCCTGAGCGGTTTTCCAACGAACGATTCGTTCACAGGCTGCAGCGTCTGAAAATCGCGATGATGGTCATCGACGAGGCGCACTGTATCTCCGAGTGGGGCCACAATTTTCGTCCCGCTGACCTCAAACTCGCTCGTGAGGCCCGGCGGCGCATCATCCCGCAAGTGCTGGCGCTCACCGCCACAGCAACGCCGACCGTGGCGACGGACATTTGCCGAGAGTTCGGCATTCAGCCGGAGGCTTTCGTCCATACAGGTTTCTACCGCCCCAACCTGACTCTCCGCGTCACTCCGTGTGCCTCCAACGAACAGATGCAAACGCTTCTCCGGCGGCTCCGCGAGCGGCCTGCGGGGCCGACGATTGTTTATGTGACTCTCCAGAAAACGGCGGAGGAAGTGGCGGCGGGTTTGGAGGCACAGGGATTCTCCGCACGCGCATATCACGCAGGAATGGAAAGCGAGGAACGCAATGCAGTGCAAGATTGGTTCATGGGATCGCCGGATGCGATCGTTGTTGCAACGATCGCCTTCGGGATGGGGATCGACAAATCGGATATCCGCTACGTCTATCATTACAACCTTCCCAAGAGCTTGGAGAACTACTCGCAGGAGATCGGTCGTGCGGGACGGGACAGGAGAGAGTCGCTTTGTGAAATCCTGGCCTGCGGTGATGACATCACAGTCCTGGAAAACTTCACCTATGGCGACACGCCCGAACCCGAAAGTGTGGCCGGGGTCGCGGACATGGTGCTGAGTCACACCGGTGATTTCGACATCTCCGTTTATGAGGTCTCGCGCACGTACGACATCAGACCGCTCGTGGTGAACACACTGATGACTTATCTCGAGTTGGCCGACGTGATCGAATCAACGGCGCCGTTCTACACCGAGTACCAGTTCCTGCCGCTGAAATCCTCCAAGGAAATCCTCGCCCGGTTCGACCCGGAACGCGCCCACTTTCTACGCAACGTCTTCGCCTGCGCCACCAAGGGCCGCACATGGTTCACCATCGATCTCGAATTCACGGCGCGCCGGCTCCAGACACCACGGGATCGAATCGCAAAGGCATTCTCATATCTTGAGGAAACCGGTGCTCTCACGCTGAAGGTGGCAGGATTGAGGCAGGGCTACCGGATGAAACAACGTCCGCAAGATCCCGTGGCGCTCAAGCAATCGCTCGTGGAACGCTTCGCGACACGGGAACGAAATGACATTGAGCGCATGAAACTGGTGATGGATCTGGTGAGTTCGCCAACCTGTATCGTGCGCAAACTTCTCTCCTATTTCGGCGAGGATCTCGGTCGTGACTGCGGACACTGCGGGCCTTGTGCTGGCGAACCGGGTGAGCCGCTGAGGAGACGCTCGAAACTCGCAACACTCGACTTGGACGCAATGGCGGCTTTGCGAGATCAATATCCCAACGCCCTGGCGACACCGCGCCAAGTCGCCCGGTTCCTCTGTGGCCTCACCTCTCCCCTGCTCACGCAGAGCAAACTTTCACGGAATCCAAAATTCGGCAGCCAGGCGGATACTCCGTTCAAGAAGGTCATGGCCGCGGTCGCGCCAATCACCGGAACCATTCGGGAAGATTCACAGGAATACGGAGAGGCGCTCGACGGCGAACCGGATGCGGATGAATTTGCGCCGCTTTGATCAGTGGCTGATTAATCGGAAATAGCGGAGCGATTCCCCTGCGGCTCCGCCAATCAATGGCCGATCGCCCTCTTTCCGCTGCAGATTACTGCGGGCCCCCGTTCCTGCCGGAGTGCTGTTATAGATGAGTTCCCTGAGATCGTAGATGAATTCAGGATCTTCGTAGATGTGACCGAGTCCTTGAGCTAGCCCTCCCGTGACGTCGATCATGTCCACTTTCGGGTTTAGTGCTCGGTCAGTAGAAAAATTTAGCGCGTCGTAATCATCTCCTCCTGAACCGACGGAGCCGACAAACCGCAACGCCGCACGGACGCTCGCTTCAAGGAATCCCAAGCGACCGCTCCCCCCGTGTAGAAACCGGGAGAGGCCGAGCGCCCGATCTGAACCGGAAACGTAGATGGTCATATGCCCGATCAGCGGAAGGATTCGCTCGGCGTGCTGCTCGAAGATTCCCATTCCGATATCCGGAGCTAGAAGGATCACCTGATCGAAGAGTTCGGGGCGTTCCGTTCCCGGTTTCCACATGATCGCCAGATCCGACAATGCGCGAACGAGCGCCCGGGCTCCCAAGCTGTGGGCAATCACCTGCAGCTCAGCATTCTCTTGCCGGCACATGCGAGCCAATGCCTGAAGGAAAGGCGTGAGGCGTTGCTCAGTCCATTCGGCATTTTCCTCATCCGCAAAGTAGCTCAAGACCGTCCCCTGAGCCGGCCAGCTGTAAGCGATTGGAACGCCGCGCATATCACCATCACAACTCACGAGCTCGAGATCCGCCGCGAGTTGGGCGGTTTTGCGAATCGTGTAATCAAAGGTCGTGTTGTAGCCGTGAATGAAAAGCAGGACCTGGCGTTTCGCGCCTGGTCGAGGAGGAGGTGAAGAGCGCACCGCGGAACTGAGCCTCGTGCGGACAAATTCCCTGATTGCCGCATCCGACTTTTCCAAGGCGCCGCCCGGCCCGGAAGCGGTGATCTCAGTCAGCTCCGACGCAGGCGTGATCTGCACTGCATCATCGACTTTGCCGAGCCGATGACTCGGCCCGAGCTGCACCTTCTCCCAGCCGAACCGGAGCGTCGGCGGATCGCTGCGCCTTTTTCCGAATCCTATCTCTTGCTCCGGCAGCAAGCGCCGGTCTGTAGCGAAATAGACTTTCGCGATTCGAGGCTCGCGCTGCGCCGGGCATGCCAAGGGAGCTTTTGTTGCGCACCCGGTGCAATACAGGAGCAAAAGCAGAGCGAAACAAGCAGTGGAGGCTGGTCGCATCGAGGCGAGAAGACCACCTCGGGGAGGTTAGGTAAAGCAAACGCTCACCTCCCCGGCTTGTCTGTTCTACAAATTCTACGCACTCCGCTGCCTCACGCGCTGACCTTCAAACTACTGATGCTCACTGCAGGGTCGTCCGGTAAAACGCCTTGTCCCCTGGAGGAGTTGAATCTGTGTACGGCAATATCCCGTCGTCACCAGGCGCGATTGTCTCGAGTGGGGTCCAGGTTTGCAGGTCGGTACTACGCTCGATACGGTACAATTGGCCGGGCGTGCCATAGAAGAGCAGATCCACCTTACCGTCAGCCCGGATGTCCACAGTGGATTGCCTTCCGGGATTCATCGGCGCGGAGGAAACCGTGGCCGTAACATTGCCGGAGACGCTGCCGCCCCGCCCGTCGTTGATCGTGATGGTGAAACTATCGGCTCCGAGGAAACCAGCGGCTGGAGTGTACACCACGGTCGCCGCCTCGAGGGTGATCGTTCCACCTTGGCTGGAATTCGCACTCACCGCGGATATCGAGAGTGTGTCTCCATCCTGATCCGAAGCCTTGCCGAGAATCTGTGCGCGTGGGATCGAAGCAATCTCACCCTGCTCCAAGGTGAACGAAAAACCGCCGAACACTGGATTCCGGTTTTCAAGAGTCAGGACTGCGGGCTGGCTAATTGTCGCGACGCCATTCGGCCCGGTAACGACAACGTCGTATGTGCCGGCTTTCGAGGCGTCGAATCCCGCCAGATCGAGCCAGGGGTTCGTCTCTCCGGCGATGGCAATCCCATTCAGTCGCCACTGGTACTTGAACGGCCCCGGTCCGTTGACCGTAATTGCCAGCGTCGTGCCGCCACCTGCTGCGATGGACCTGGAGATTGGATGAGACAGAAGCTG
>CBINJX010000132.1:0-8862 GCA_966251085.1 uncultured Verrucomicrobiales bacterium | reverse complement strand
AGGAATCAAGATCCTCTTGCGGGCATATGCGAGATAACCAACCAGCAATTCACCGTTGGTCCGAGGCGAGTTGACCGGGAGCGTTCCCGCATTAGACCGATAATTGCATTATGGCGGAATCAGCACCAAATTCCGTAGTTCGCGTCCGCTATGGCTTGCTGGCATCCATCGTAATATCCGGGTTGCTGACGATCTTTCTCACCCAGGCGTCCTCTCCGGATTACCGCATGCTCTTCTGGAACGTGTTGCGAATAGCAGTTGTTCATCTCCTTCTGGCCGGTGTCTATTTCCTGCGCATTCATCATTGGTCCCGCTGGCTCGTGCTTTCGGCAGCCTCAACGGTGATCTTCTTCTTCGGTAAAATGGCTTGGAGAGTATGGCTGTAATCAGGTTCAGATCGGCAGGTTTGCGAACCCGCATTACCGTCGCGACATCGCCTCTACGATGAACCGAGTCTGTCAGATCATTTGTTACGTCGTCTCCCTGATCGGGGTGGTATTTACCGGGGGCATCTTCAACGTCGTGTTCTGGCAGGTGTCAATCCATGCACGTCTCACACTTGGAGATAAGCCCCTGCCGCATCTTACGCAGTTCTTCATCGAGCACCGTAATCTGCCGTTTTACCTCGTTGTGATTCCATGGCTGTTTTTGGTAGGTGCACCGCTTGTCTCAAGGGAGGGGGCACTGAAGTACTGGGATGCTACCTCTTTCCTGCTGCGTTACGCGGCCTTCATCACTGTCGAGGCATTTCTCTTTGGCGTACTGTACCTGTGGTCTGTGGCGCCTTTTCTCGAGATCTACAAGAGTGCAGACGTAAGGGGATATAACGGGCTGGATCTGATATTTGGCGTGGTGTTCTGGAGCCTCGCTGCCCTCGTCGTAAGTGGGACCGTGTACCGCGCCAGACGACGAAAGTTCACTTCGTAGCAGAGATTTCAATTTTGCCGGAGAGGTGCCAAGGGGGCGTCCGTTCGAATCAGCCAGGGATCCTGTCCCGGAGGGACAATGGAGATTAGCCGGTGGTCGCGCGAGGAACGAGCGCTACCACCGGACCAGAACGCATAAAGAATTGCGCCCCGGAGGTGGCGCAGGGAAACGGTGAATTCATCAGGGTGTAAGCATCCACACAGAGCCTCACTTCCCGGCACCGCCTCCGGGGTGCTATTACCTATGGAATTATCTCCGGTGGTATGCGCTCGTTTCCCTCGCGTAAACCGACCGGCTAATCTCCTACGGTCCCTCCGGGACGGAAAGACAGCCGGTAGACTCAAATGGTGTTTGCTCTATACAGAGGAAACACCTCTTGCCGCTGGCTTCTAATCGCGTCGGCACGATGACATCACTTCGCGTGAGGCGGGGACGGTTTCCATTCCCAAGTCATATCTGCCTCCTCACTTCCGCCGTCGTCCTTTCGATCGGAGCCGATTGAGTAAAGAAGGGCGCTTCCGTCCTCACGTGGGACATATTGAAGCGGCTCGTTGCTAAACAGATCCCGGGGAAGTTGATCTAGTTCCGAAGGCACCAGATTCTCCAGCCGCGCAGGCGCTGTCCCGGTGCGCAGATAGTGGCGTTCGATCGCACATGCTACTCGGCAGAGTTCGATCTCTGCCTGTGCCTCCAGAGCGACATTCCGGTTGTCTCCCATCCCGACAACGGCAGCGTAGAGAAGAAAGTTGTAGGGAAACTTCCACCAGATACGGCGCAAATGAAGGTTTCCATCGGGTTTCTCGGCGGGAGGCAATTCCTTGCTCTCGGCGATCGCTCGGTCATGCCAGCGGTTGATGCGGACGAGGTTTTGGTAAAACCATCCATCTGGAATCATCGCTGTTACCAGCAGGGCTGGATAGCTAACTTTGGCAGGATTGGCCTCGTGCCCGAAAGGCCTGAGAAACTTGCCTTCGCTACGGTGCTGACTGCGCTGTGCCATCAAGCTCTCAATGGCACTGACAGTGAAAACCCTCTCGCTCTCGAGAAATCTCGGGTATTCTTCCACAAGATTGATCGTCCGTAAGGCGGCATCCAACTCCCGAAGCTGCACCGCGGTCCACTGATGAGCGGAGACCCCTTCCCACACCGGAGCAATCACCAAATGTAGCATCATTACTCTCAACATTCCGGCCAGCAGTGATGGCTCTCCTTTCAGCATTTCGCAGAGCCGAAAACCGACCATCCAGTTCTCCAGCGCCTCATCGCTCCGACCAACGGCGAGAAGCGCAGCGGTACGAAGACTCAAAATTCGCGTTAGATCGAGGAGTCCTTCCATGCGTAAGAAGTCAGCATTCATTCCTTTCTCCCAGCCGGCATTCAGGCGGTTGCCGGAACGCTCATGCGCTGCATTTCGCAATGTATTCAAGACGGGGCCGTAGCGGTCGAGTACGCGAAGGACATCCGCGACTGCATTATCCGTAGGGGAGTCCAGAAGTTTGTGTGAGAGGAAAACTTTGCGCCAATCCTCGAAGTTCAGGGGCTCCTTTGGACTACGGCCGCCAAAGCTGCCTTGGGCTTCGTGCGACGCAAAGGGAATCTCAACCGACTTGCTTGCACGCTCTCTCACCTGAGGATCAGGGGACTGAAGTTCCTGGAACAAAGGAATAGCCGCAAAGTTCTCCTCATCCGGAATCGGCGGTTTGATGAGCTGCTCAATCCTCAACTTCACACCACGAGCAGCAGCTTCGCGTTGATACTCCTCCCATGCGGAACGACCGCGATAATTCTCAATCGCATATGCCGCTGCCAGCAAGGTGATGAAGCACGCCAGGGCGAAGACGCTTCGCTGCCAGAACTTCCGGGAGCGCAAAAAGCGAAGGAAACGGAAAGAAGGACGGCTCATCGGAATTTGGTGGTTTTCTGATAGGAAAGCAGCAACTCGCGATACTCGCGGTGAGCCACGAGGAAGCTGTAAGGTTCTATGATTTCCGGTGATGGACCCTGAGTCAGGGCGCTTCGGCTTTGCCCAACCGCTTCCTGTTGACTGTCAGTCGCAGCAATGCCCACCCACACGGCAGCCAGCGCTCCCCATGCGAGAGGTGAGGGCCACAGCCAATCTCTCCACGACCAGCTGGAGCTCGCCGCTGGTACCGAAGTGTGATTCCGTTCATGTGTCCCAAGTGCCGAGAGACTCTTCTCCAGAGCCGCGGCAGCCGCGCTTTCATCGACAATGGGTTCGCGCAACTTCCTGAGTCGCGCACGAAATTCATGGTCATTCATGGCGGCGAAGAAGGGTTTTGAGCTTTCGTTTGGCGGTAAAGATTCTCCAGGAAATGGTCGTCTCCGCACACCCGAGCACCTTTGCGGCCTCGGCGTGGCTCATCTCCTCAAAGAATACCAGCACCACAGCCATTCGGAGGTCGTCGGGCAGTCGCTCCAGCGCCTCGCATGCGATCTCGTAGTCCGGGTGGCGCACCGATTCGTCGAGTTTGGCACGAGCCGTTGCCGCGTCTTCCATCTGTTGCCGTCTCCCATGGCTCCGCATCCAGTCGCGTGCGGTATTGGTGCAGATCCGGTAAAGCCAATGACGGAAGGGCATCTCGGGCTCGTAGCTGCAGAGGGCGCGAGCGGCTTTGATAAATGTTTCCTGCGCAATGTCCTGCGCGTCGGCAGGCCTCAGGCAGAGGCGGTAAGCGTAGGCGTGGATCATAGGGTAGTAGTGATGGAAAAGGTCCGCAAACGCCTGCTGGTCTCCGGCCTTTGCCGCGAGTACCGCCACTTTTTCGTCCATGAGGTTTGCGTCGATTAACAGCACGGGTCTTTGCAATCCTGAACGATGCCGGCCCTGAGTTCCTTTGCGGAAAATCACTGGCTGGCGGTTTAACTCTAAGAACGGCACCTGGATTTGCGTAGAAGACCCAAAAGGAAAAGAGATGAGATTCTTGCATTCCCATGAATGGCCGAACAGCCATGCACCGTGCGGCCGGGGAGAGACAAACAGCTCCGAGTCCGCTGTTTCGCGGCCCTTAGTTTTTAATCCTCAATTCCCCACTGCCCCTTTCGGATTACAGTTTGGATAAATATTTATCAGGGCTTGCGCTACTTGCCAGAGGCTGATACTCCCTGCGCCGTCGTATGGAAACTTGGATGTCAAAACAGGGCTTGTCCGTTGCTCCGGGCGTTCATACGGCCATTGCGTCTGCCAGGATTATGAAGCTCAGCCGCGAAGAATCCCAAGCCCCCGAACAGCTTCTAGAGTTTGCTGAAGTGCTGGTGTCTCACGTCACTAACCTGGAGGCTTTTGACCGCGTCTGCCGCACACTCTGGCCTGATTGTCTGATTAAACGCCAGCCGCAGGTCTGGCGGGTGATGCCTTTTGGAAAGTCATCCACTGACCCAGTGCGCGACAGCATCTGCTTCTGCTTTCACGTGGCGGGGTTCTGAACCGGAGCCACAAAGAAGGCGCTTGCGCCGTAGCGTCAGCCATCTTGGCTGCGGGTGCCCCGACCATCCTGCTCGGAGGCTGATTACGGTGGCAGTTCTTGAGTGCGACGAAGTAAAGGGCAGCTTTGCGCGCCGCCCGTGAAGCGTGCAGAACTCGGAGCAAGGATGCTCCAGTTACCCGCAGCCAGGATGGCTGGCGCTACAGTGTGCGCTTCGCCCGTTCATTCGCCAGAGCCGCTGGCCCTCCTTCATTCTGCGGCAAAATCGGCCTCTCCTTTACACGGGCTTCTCGCAAGGCATGTGCGATTCAGATTTGATGATGCGATCGCTCAACACACGCCCAGTTCCCCAGTTGGATCTGTGTTGGTTCCTAGCCAAACTTTTTTTTGATCCCCGGCCATGATGAGACTGCTCCGGTGGCTTGTAGTCGGCCTCGGGTTGTTTGTGCAGGCCGGAACACTCCTCAGCCTGAGCAGGAGTCCGCATTGGATTGCGCGGATGTGGGACTTCCCGCGCGTGCAGATCACGGCGCTTGCCGCATTTTCCGGCAGCATTTTCAGTGCATTTTTTCTGCGCCGCTGCAAACCGCTGGATTGGGTATTCCTGCTCGGGAACATTCTCTGCGTAGCATGGCAAGGACGCCGGATTTTTCCCTATACACGGATTGCTCCGATTCGTGTGAAGCCCAGCATGGAAGCAAAGCCCATGAAGCGAGGAATGCACCGGGAGAACTCGTTGCGGCTGCTGATTTCGAATGTGCTGATGGAAAACCGCTCCTACGATCGGTTGCTAAGGCGGATCCGCGACAATGATCCGGATATTGTCCTAGCAGTAGAGGTCGATGATAAGTGGATGCATGCGCTTGAGCCCCTGACGAAGGAGTACCCGTATGTGGTTCGTCATCCCCAGGACAATTACTACGGATTGATGCTTCTTTCGCGGCTCCCTCTGGTGGACCCTCAGGTGGAATTCCTTGTGCAGGACGATGTGCCTTCCGTGCATACGAAGGTTGAGCTGCCTAGCGGAACGTTGGTCACCCTCCACGGAATTCATCCACGGCCTCCGGAGCCGATCCGGGATCAGAAATCGACCCCACGCGATGCGGAACTGGTGATCCTGGGGCGAAGGGTGCACGACGAAGGACATCCGCCGACAGTCGTAGCCGGAGACCTGAATGATGTTGCCTGGTCTCAGACAAGTGAGCTGTTTCTCCGGCTCAGCGGGCTACTCGATCCGCGCATGGGGCGCGGCTTCTATAACAGCTTCAACGCAAACTCGGTCATTCAGCGTTACCCGCTGGACCATGTCTTTCACTCCGAACACTTCCGGCTCGTTGACCTGAAGGTGTTGCCGCACATCGGCTCGGATCATTTCCCGGTGCTGATCGAGCTGAGCTGCGAACCTTGTGCTCCGGAAGATACGGAGACACCAGTGCCGGAAGAGGGGGATCAGGAAGAGGCAGACGAAAAGATCAAGGAGCAGCAAAAGGCGGAGCGCACCGGCGATGACCGTCCAGGGAACGAGTAATGGAGATGCATGCTGCCCATCCGAGCCCGCCGGAGCCAAGTTTCGGCCAGCGCATCGCCGCTCATCTCGTCCACGTTTACACAGCTTCGGGGGTAGCGCTCGCCTTCCTTGCCGCGATGGAACTCTGCACGGCGCAGCCCGATGTGCGGCGCTTTTTTGTATTCCTCTTCGGAGCGGTATTGATCGACGCGACAGATGGCCCGCTGGCCCGGCGATACCATGTGAAGAGCTGGGCGCCGAACATCGATGGACGCACCATCGACGACATTGTCGACTATCTCACCTTTACCTTCCTCCCGCTCCTGCTCATCTGGCGCATGGAATGGGTGCCACACCCGGGTGCCCGCGCTCATCGCTTCACTCTTCGGTTTTGCACACAGCGGGGCAAAGGATGAGTCGGGTGGTTTCTTTCTCGGCTTCCCTTCCTACTGGAACATCGTTGCCTTTTACATCGGTCTTGCGCCTGGAGCGCTGGGGCTCTGGGGGAATGCATTGCTCGTGCTCTTTCTCGCCGCGCTGACGGTGATGCCCGTGCGGTTCATCTATCCCAATCTCGCGCCGCGGCCGTGGAAGCTGCCGTTGATGGTCGGAGCCGGGATCTGGCTGTTGATGCTCGTGGCACTGCTCATCGATTACCGCGAGCCGCCCGTATGGCTGGTGTGGCTCTCGCTCGTGTACCCGGTGTGGTACACGGTGCTTTCCCTGTGGCTGGATCGGCAGACGAGGAGGGGGGCGTGAGGCAAGGTATCGACTAATCACGAACCTGCCTCAACGCAGCGATGTGCTTTGGTTTGCAATGGGGATTCTTGAACTCGACAGGCACATCGCTCCCCGGCTATCACCCGCCGTCTGCTCAGTTCGCTTGATCTTCAACGCCATTCAATCACCCATGAAGCGTTTCCTCTCCCGTTTGCTCGGCCCTGTCTCTGTAACAGCCCAAACCCGCGAAATTGCTCAACTGAGGAAGAACCGCGAATTCCCGTGCAGCGTGGAAGCACTCGAGAGCCGGATCGCTCCGGCGGCGGTCGCTGTTTTCAGCAAGGGAACACTCCTGATCCAAGGCAACCCCGATGGAACGCTCGGCATTGAGCAGACTGTGGAAGTGGTGGGGAGTGAAACGGTGGTGACCACTATCGTCACGGAAAACTCGGCGCCGTTGGCGGGCATCTCCTCCTTTGAGGGTGTGAAAAACATCGTGGTGAAACTCGATCGTGCCGCCACGAATGAGAATCAGATCAATTTCGACCTGCGCCGTCTGCCAGGAAGCGTGGAGGTGCTCGCTCCCAAAAATGCAGTTACCAATGTGCTGATCCAAGGCCTCGAGCCGGTGGAAGATCTCCCGCAGATCGGCAAGAGTGTCCTGTTCAAGGGAGGCTCCGGAGCGGAGACGCTCGTTATCTTCTCGGCCGATATCGGGAAGGGACTGGTGTTTCCTGCCGGCAAAGGAGGCGCAACTGCCTTTATCGGTGGTGATGTCTCCATTGGCAGCAGTGTCAGCCTGATGGGCGCGAATAACGTGCAGATCAACGGCGGAGCGCAGATCGGCGGAGATTTGCTCATCACGCAGAAGACGGATGTAACCGAATCCTTTGTGCTCGGCTCCGGAGCGAAGATCGACGGCAACCTTGTCATCTTCGCAGGAAAAGGGAGCACGACTATCAACGCCTATTCGGAGATCGGGGGGCGCGCCTTCATCAATGCGGGCCAGGGGGCAAATGCTTTTAATGTCTCACTCATTGCCAAATCCCTCCAGTATGTGGGTGGCAGTTCCATGGATAGCGTTTCCCTGCTTCGGAGCGAAATCGCGAAGTCGGCGACATTTATCCTGTCGGGTGGCAGCAATCAGGTTTTTTTCAATGTGGGACCGATGGCGCTACTCGGCGACTTTTCCGTGGGTAAAAATCTGGAAATTGGCGGAGGACAGGAGGCTGATCTGCTACGTCTGGATTCTCCGGTGAATACGCTCTCCGTTGGCGGCAAGGCGGTGTTTTCCTTGAGCAACGGCGACAACATTCTGGTCTGGGATGGGGAGGCGACAGGGAAATCCATCAGCATTGCCACGGGCGGAGGAAAAGACGTCGTGAACGTCTTCGGCCTCGCTGCATCCTCGTCCTCACTGAACGTAAACCTGGGGGGAGGAGATGATCGCCTGCTCGTAAGCGATACCTTCGCGAAAGCTTCTCTGAACGGCAGCTCCGGAAGCGACGAGATCGTGAGCGGCAGCGTGCTTTCCAGAGTGAGCAAGGTGAAGGGGTTCGAAGTCAGCGTGTAGCGAAGAGGTCCGGAGGCAATCCGAATTGCCGCTGAAGAGCGAAGCCACTGCGGCATCTGGCATTTACCCTGCCGGAGACCGTCAGATGCTGAGTTCGTGATGAGCTATTTCGCGGCTCTCAACTCTCAACCCTCAACTTTTCAGGTTTATGCCCGACGAAGGCGACGCTCAGATCGTGTATTACGAAGGATCGAAGGAGTTGGAGTCACTCCTGGCGCGCGTCGAACGGCCGGGTGATTTCTATGTGAACGGGGCCTTGGAAGTGCCTCTGCCGCGTGTGGAAATCCATGGGGTCGGAGTGCTCTCCTTCCCCGTTCCTCCTGAGCAGATCGCCCGGATCATTGAGCAGGCGGAGCGTGCACCGTTTGGGCGTGGAGAGGAGACGATTCTGGATGAGTCCGTGCGGAAGGTCTGGCAACTGCCTCCGAAGACGGTACGGATCGGATGACGGCAGCAGTGGCGCGTGCGAAATGAGTGGATGCTATACCCGGCGTTTGAGCTTTGCCTTTGTATGGCGGTCCAATCGCATTACTGTGTGCCCTGTCCCAGTCGATGATGGTTTCAATCACACAGCAAACCAGAGCGGAGCCTGATCAGCACCGGCAGTTCTGGGAAAAGTATCCCGGGCTTGTCTGGTCGAACGCCGCGGCGAGCGATGCGGTGTATATTCGCGCCGCGCTCCTCCGCCCGCG
>CBINJX010000131.1:0-8866 GCA_966251085.1 uncultured Verrucomicrobiales bacterium | reverse complement strand
AAACCAACCGGCTACCTTCTTGGTATCCCTTCGGGATCACGACAGCGCTTCGCGAGCATTGATACGTCAAATGCGAACGGCCGTTTCGCCTTTTTGCGCTCACATCTGCTCAGTGCTTAGTGCTCAGTTTGCACGCTACCCATACCCAGAGAGAACCATGTCATGACAGAATGCCTGAGTACCGAGCACTGACTTACTGAGAACTCCGCCTCCGCAACGGCGCACTTCACCCCGAACCAGACTCCCCGCTCGGCTCGAAGTTCGAGATAGCCCCGCGTTCCTTCAGGTGTTTTGCCTCCTGCGGTAACAGTGAGCGGGTGGTAGTAAGTCTCGGATTATCATGAACTTCCGCGCATTTTTCCTCACATCGCTGGCTCTGGTCTGCGGCATGTCCGCAGCCATGGCGCTGGATATCATCCTGCCCACGGAGAACGACGCCATCTTCAAGGACAGACCGGAGGAGTTCTACATGTACGTAAACCGCTACACGGCGGATGGCGTGAAGACCATGCCGTGGGAGGGAGGCCAGTACGGTTTTGTCCGCACTCCGATCAAGACCGCCGACGGACAGACCATCTACACGCGGTTCCACGGAGGCATTGATATCAAGCCGCTGTATCGGGACCTGAAAGGCAATCCGCTCGACCGAATCCATGCGATTGCCGCCGGCCGCGTGGTACATACCAATCCGGATGCCAGGGGATCGAACTTCGGCCGTTATCTCGTGATCGAGCACCAGTGGGACGGCTCCCCTTATTACAGCCTTTACGCGCACCTGAGCGAGATCTACGTCCAGCCGGGGAAGGAGGTAGCTCAAGGGGACAAGATCGCGATGATGGGGTACACCGGACGGGGCATCGACCGGGAGCGCTCACACCTGCATCTCGAGGTGGGGCTGATGCTCAATGAGAACTTTGACGGGTTTGCGAAGACCCAATGGGGCGAAAGCGGCAACCGGCATGGAGCCTTCAACGGGATCAATCTGACCGGTATCGATGTGACGCGGCTCTACAAGGAAGCCCGCCAGAATCCGAAACTCACGATCCCCGAGTTCCTGGCGAAGGAGGAGCCCTTTTTCCAAGTCGATCTCCCCGGTACTCACCCTGTGGACATGCTGAAGCGGTATCCATGGCTCCTGGCGGGTGAGGCGGCAAAGGGAGACGAACAACCGGGAGGATGGCGCATCACGTTCAATCCGATAGGGATCCCGCTCAAGGTGGAGCGTCTGGGGGAGGCGGTCACCGCGGCCACGGTGAAGGTGCTCAAGGAGACTGATCTGCCGCTCAGGCATCTCACCTATGGCCTCATTACGGGAAAAGGCTCGGCCGTGGCGTTGACCGATCGGGGGCAGCGACTGCTTTCACTGCTCACCTACGTGCCGCAGCCGGTGAACCCGGCTATTGCTGCGGATGGGGCAAATCCCGCCCAACCGCTTCCGCTGGCTCAGAAGACTCACACCGTGAAGAAGGGGGAAACGCTCATCGGCATCGCGAGTGAATACAAGGTAGGAGCGACGGAACTGAAGGAAGCCAACAAGATCAAAGATCCCCGAATGTTACAGATCGGTCAGGTGCTGGTGATTCCGGGGGCCTCCCCGGAAGCGAAAGCGAATACGGGCGCGGGGGAGCAGGGTGGGGAATGAGGAGGGCTCAGGAAAAGGCAGAGTGAATAACAAAATCGCAATGGACGGCTTGTGCGGTTGGATTGCATAAAAATTTCAGGGGCGCCGATTTCGTCAAAAACTAGGGTTTTTCCTTACATCTAATTGAGGAAAACCTTTGCGGTTATGGCTTTTATGCTTACCTATCCGCCGCCGTTTCGTGCCCAAAGCTGATCCCCGGTGTCGAGCCCGGGTGCGGATGCTTCTGCGGTGCTGGGACGGTTTCCACCCTACTGCTGCCGAAATGAAGCCCAACCCTGGTAAGAAGCGCCGTCATTCCACGATCCAGTCACAGGAAAAGAAGCGCGCCTCCTCGAAAAAAGCCAAGAAGACGCAGCCGATCGAGGACCAGTTTAACCTGGAGGCATTCGAGCCGCGTCTGATGCTGGACGCAACGCCGCTGGCAGCGCTGGATGATTCTGGGAAGCTGACGCTGAACCTGACCGACGGTGCTGATTCCTATCTCGTCTCCCATGCGGGAACGAATCCGGATGGCACGGAAATCATCAAGGTAAAGAACGTCATCACCGGCACGGAGGAAACCTACGGCGACAAAGCAGCAGGCGCCACGCAGGGTGTTTCCTCTATTCTGGCGAATGCGGGGGCAGGAGATGACAAGCTCGACTTTTCCGGTGGCACCGATCCGATCCTTTCGACTGTTACCGTAACGGGTGGTGCGGGCAGCGACACCATTGTCGGGCCGAAGACGGATAACGAGTGGGCGGTCACGGGTGCCAACGAAGGCACGATCAACAGCAATTTCAGCTTTTCCGAGGTAGAAAACCTGACCGGGGCGACGGGTAAGGAGGATAGTTTTCTGTTCAAAGAGGGCGGTAGCATCAGTGGCACGATCACCGGGGCGGAGAACGATGCCGACCGGATTTCGCTCGAGATCACCGCGGGAACCGCTCCCAAGAATGTCTTTTTCGATGACGGTGAGGCGTCGGTGGACGGCGCAGTGGTGTATCGCTATGACAACATCAATTTCCCCGAGCGTCTGATTCTGAAGGGGACTGATGGAAATGATCAGGTAACACTCCGCCCGGGTGCTGAGGAGGGAACGCTCGTTTTCGAGACTGCCGGCGATACACTGGCCCCGATCACTTTCAATGAACCGCCGGAGCTGGTCATCGATCTCGGTGACGGCGATGACAGCATTGATTTCGCGGCGGGAGGCCTGCCGTTCCCGATGTTTGTCACGCTGACAGGTGGGGCAGGAACGGATACCATCCGCACTGCGGGTGAGGCGAATTTCTGGCGGATTACCGGGGCTGATGAAGGTGCACTCAACAATCTTTTGGATTTCAGCGGGGTGGAAAACCTCGAGGGCGCTGCAGGTTTCGCGGATCAGTTTACCATCGCTCCGGGGGGACAACTCTCCGGTTCGATCACTGCGCAGTCGGCTGATGCAGATACGATCAACTTCGAGCTGACGGCCGGCAATACAGCACAGGAGCTGACCTTTGCGACGGGCTCCGCGAGCCTGAACGGCACGCAGCTGGTCCAGTATAGTGGCATCACGGCAGCGCCCGGGATTGCCTTTTTCGGCACCTCTGCCGACGAGCAGTTCGTGCTCGGACCGGGTGCAGCCGGAACGCTGGTGCTCTCCAGCCGCAACGGTGGATTCTCAGCGATCACGGTCCCGGCGGCGATCCGTTCGATCCATCTCGACTCCGGGTTGGGCAATGACGAGATTACGGTTCATACCTCGGCCGTCACCGTGCCGATGACGGTGGAGGATGTAGATGGTCAGGATCGGCTGGTGCTCGATATCCGGGCTGGTGATACCGCACAGACGCTCGGCTTTACTCCTGGAACTGCCGCGGGCAGCGGTGCCGCTACGATCGGCAGCTTCAGCCTGACATATTCCGGTATCGAAAGCGCCCAGAACCTGGTCGTCACCACGACGGCTGGCGCGGACAAGGTACGACTGGCGCGCCCTTCGGCCGGACAGCTCCGGATCGAGGATACCAACGGCACGACACTCTTCGCCCCTATCACTTTCCCGGAGCCGACCGGCTCGCTGACGATCTTGGGCGGTGGAGGTGATGACACTTTCACCATTCCGGCAGGTGTTACGATCAATGTTCCGCTGACCCTCGACGGACAAGGCGGTGCGGATTCCATCAGCGTGGCAGGCACGGTGGCGCGGCTGATCTTCAATGCTGCGACTGAAAACGTTGCGGCGACCGGCACGATCCGGAACCTCCATTTCACCGCCACGGCAGGTGCCGACAAGCTGAAGCTCACCACGGTTGCGGGTGGCAGGATCAAGATCGAGGACACGAATACGACGCCCAATTTCGCGGCGCTCACTCTCCCGACACCGACCGTTTCGCTCACGCTCGACGGCGGCGCTGGTGACGACACGCTGGATGCTGCGGTTACTGATACCTTTGCTCCGGAACTGCTCCTCGAAGGTGGCGACGGCGAGAATGACACGATCAATATCGCCAGCGGTACATACGTGTCGCTTGGTACGAATGCGGAAAACGTCACCCAGGCAGCTGGTACCGCGGTTGAAAACTACACCTACCATGGCCTGATCGGTGGCAACTATACGATCAAGCGCGACATCGCGACCGGCAAGCTGGTCATCGAGAATTGGCGCGATGTAATCGTCAACGGACTGCCCGACGCTCTGGAGAAGCTGCTGACCGGGCGCATCATCGATCCGACGAAGTCGCTCACGATCAACACCGGTATCTACGCCGACACGGTCACAATCGAGGCATTGACCTTGAATGCGGATCTGACCATCAACGGCCAGATCCTGTCGGATACAGTCACGATCGCAGGCAACCTCAAGCTGCCTGGCAAGAACCTGACGATCAACGCGGAGGAGATCATTGTAAAACCCGGTGTCACGATCGACACCCGGAAGATGAATGCCGGCGGCAACACAACCGGCGATTCGGGCTCGATCACCTTCGACGCCAACGCGACGCTGGCCACACTCCCGACATTCCGGGACCTCTTCAATGATGGCACAGTCAGCCGCTCCACGATCACGATTGGCGCCGGCGCACAGCTTCTGGCCGATGTGAACGACGGCAGCACCTTTGCGCCGGGTGACATCTCCCTTTCCGCGACCGCGGCCTTTAACCTGCCGACGCCGGTTGTCTCCTACACGAACACCCACGGAAAGGTCAGCCTCGACGGGGCGATAATCCGCGGTGGCGATGTGAGTGTGAGCGCCTTCGGCAACAGCGCCACGCTTTTCGGTGATGGCAGCCTCGCCCAGACAGCGTACGACATGGTGCTCGGGCTCGGCCTTCTGCCGCTCGAACTGCCGGTCGGTGTCTCGGTTTCCTTCGCCACGGGGGAAGTGGAGCTCATCGGCGGGACCCAAATCACCGGTTCGAATGTCAATGTTTACGCCGATGCCGCGACAGCCGCTAGCGCCTCGGCCGCTGGTACATTGCTGGCTCTGGTATACGCGCACTCGGTGCCGACGGCTCGCATCACACTGGCTCCGAACACGGTTATCAACGCCGCAGCGGACGTGCGGATCGCCGCGAACAGCGCAAGTTCGCTCGAGTCTGCGGGCGCGGCGGAGATTGGCGCTGGCACGGGGAAAAAGGACAATAACAACAGTCAGAATCCCCCGACCAATCCGCCCACCAACCCGCCAACCCAGCCCACACAAAAGAAGCAGAAGAAGTTCTCCGTAACACTCGCTGGCGGCTACTCTGACATCACGGCGGAGACAAGGATCGACGCCGGTGCGGTGATTCGTGCGGGCGGCGATGTGGATATTGAGGCGGGGATGGAGAAGGAGCAGACCGTCACGGCGGAATCCGTCTCGCTCAAGGGCGGGGCGATCGGTGTCGCCGCGGCGATTTCGCTCATCGAGAGCGAGGTCAAGACGACCATCGCTGGTACAGTGATCGCAGGCGGCGATATTGGCATCGCCGCGGCGGGGAGCACAGTTGCGAACGACGTCGAAGCGGTCGCGACCTTCGGAAAAACGAAATTCGAGCACAAGCAGGCGAAGTTCGAGAAGGACAACAAGACCGGCGTGAAGTCGCTGCCGCTGATGTCCACCTTCGGCGCGCTCGCAAATTACAGTCAGCCGAGTGGCAAGGCCGGCAAGACAGAGCCGCTCGCAATCACGGGCGCCTTTGGCTTCATGCAGCACACGAACAATGTGCTCACCACGTTGGAGTCCACGGCACAGATCATCTCCACTGGCGGCAACGTCGGGTTCAACTCCGAGGTGATGGATGCTCCGAAGATCTCCTCGATTGCTACGGTGAACTCCGTGGAGGGGTATGAGACTCGGAAAACAGCAATCAGTGCTGCAGCCAATGTGGCCCTGCTGGAGAACAATGCCCGCACCCGAGTTGGCGATAATTCAATCGTCATGGCGCGTGGCGAGGTCGGCGTGGAAGCGAAAACGGAGTTCCCGTATGACGCGCAGTTCCTGCAGCTCACCGGGCCGGATGACGTTCTTGGAAAGCTGAATGGCAACCTCGGTATCCAGAGCGGTTTCTTCACCAGTTGGGCCCAGGCGAAAGCTCAGGGCGATAAGCTGGTCGCGGCAGGGGCGGTGGATTATTTCCAGTCCAAGACCGACGCCTCGGCGATTGTCGGTCAGGGGGCGAAGATCAACGCGTACGCATTTGGTTCACAGGCGGCAGTCAACGATGCTGCCAACACCATCGATCTCGGTGCGCATTCTTATTTCGCGGACGGAGATGTAATCGTGTATCGCGCCAACGGTGGCCCGGCGATCGGCGGGCTCACGGATGGCGGACTTTACAAGGTTGCCAATGTCCCGGGACAGCCGACCAGGATTCAGCTGCAGAGACTCGATAACGGCGCAGTAGTGAACATCTCACCCGCTTCAACCGCTGGTGGGCAGAGCACGCTGCGGCTCGCAGTGGCGGATGATGGACAGGACATTCTGGTTCGCGCCGTCAACGACACGCAAACCGTGCACCTTGCCGGCAACTTCGGCCTTGGTTCCGCGGGAACGGAAAGTGGCGCGAACGCGGTTGGCGCTGCGTATGTGCAAACCACGCTGGAAGGCAAAGTAACGGCCGAGATCCAGAGTGGCGCAAACGTGCATGGCGACACGCTCGCTGTGCGTGCGGACAATCTTGCCAATACGGTCCATGTGTCAGTGTCGGGTGGTAAGGCAGAGACGCTTGCCTTCAACGGCGCGGGCTCCGTGGCCCTGATGCATAACACCACTCGCGCGCATATCGCGAGCGGAGCCAAGATCAGCACTGGGGCTGGCCAGATCACCTTGGAACGCGAGTTCCATAACCCTTTTGGTGATAACAATCTCCGGCACTCGGGAGCGGAAGCAATCTTCCAGCACCCGGCTCAGCGCGTCGTTTTCAAGGCGGATGCTGTCAACGGCAGTGAGGACTACATCGACGTTGGCTCGAATGACCTGAAGCCTGGTGAGCAGGTGGTTTACACCTCCGTGGGTGGGACGACTCTCTTTGGTAGTGTTGGTGATCCAATCGGGGGCCTCAGCCCTGACGGTACGTACTACGTCATCATCAAACCGGTCTCCTTCGACGGTGCCACCAAGGTGGATACCACAACGGGAACCATCGACCTTGGCGCTGATCACGGACTCCAGACCGGTGATGGTATCACCTACAGAAAGGGTGCGAACGACACGGTAGTGGGCGGTCTCGAGGATGGTGAAACGTACTACGTGATCGTTGATTCCACCGATCCGAACAAGGTCCGCCTGGCACTCTCCAAGGAAGATGCAGAGAAGGGGCTTGCCGTGGAGTTGACGGAAGCTGGGACGGGCACTGGCCACACCTTCACGCCGCATAAGATCCAGCTCGCGGCAAGCCTGTCGGATGCGCAGAACGGCCTGGCGATCAACCTTGATCCGACAGCCGCAGATGAGGAAGCCAACCATCGTCTGCTCAAGCCAGACGCCCTCTCGACGGCTCAGATTGAGCAATATCTGCACGCGCTCGATACGAACAACGATCGCAAGCTCGACCTCAACGACGCTCACATCAAGGCGGTCACCCCTGGCGAATACACGACGGATCTCTCTCTGCTCGTCGTCGCGGAGGATAACTCGAAGGTGTTCAACGTCGTCGGCGGTATCGCCAAGGGAAAGAACACCGGTATCGGCGTTTCCGTGGCGGTGAACGATATCGAGCGGAACACTGAAGCGTACATTGGTGCGGCGCAGGATCAGGACGCTGGTACGGCAGGTACAACGATCTCCTCCGGCGGCAACATGCAGGTGAATGCCCGCAATGACGGCATCATCGTCACAGCCGCCCTCGCAGCTGGAATCGCGGACCAGACACCTAGTACAAATTCAAACACCTCTCAGAATCCGCCGCCACCACCGCCGCCGCCTAGTAATCCGCCATCTACGGGTAAGACGGGAATCGGTGTCGCCGGCGACGTGGCGATCAACTACCTCGTGGATAACGCCCGCGCGTTCATCAACGACCAGGCGACGATTACGCTTGGTGGCGATCTGGAGGTGCTCGGCCAAACGCAGACGATTAACACGTCTCTTGCCGGGGCGGTTGCAATTTCGAAGGGTGGCAGCGGCCAATCGATTGGTCTTGCCGGTTCGTTTGCCTATAATCAGCTTAACAGCGACACAGTCGCTTGGGTGCGCGGCGTAACACTCGCTGCCGACGGGCTGAAGGTAGATGCCCAGCGAGGCGGCTATCTGGGTTCTCTGACTGCCGGTGGTAGTGGTGCAACCAGCACGGAAGCTGGCAAAGGCATCGCTGTCGCGGGATCGGTCTCGTACAACACCGTCAACAACACGACCGACGCTCACGTCTCGAACTCCACCCTCACGCTGGTGGGTGATTCGTCGGTTAAAGCCCGGGATCTTTCGCTGATCTGGTCAGTGGCTGGCGCTGCGGCTTACGGTGGCAAGGCCGGTGTGGGTGCGGGTCTGGCGGTGAATCTGATCGGCACAGTGCTCGATCCGAATGTCACAACCGCCTACATCGAGAACACCACGGTCACGATGAACGGGGGCACGCTCGATGTTGCTGCCTCCAACGACAATCCGACGCTCGATCCTCGGATCATTGCAATCAACGGGTCTGTCGGAATCGGTTCCGGTGAGGAGAGCGGTGGCGGGGCAGGCATGGTGTCGTTCAACACCATCAATAGCCGTACTGAGGCATTCATCCGTGGCACGACTCTCAATGAAAAACCCTCGGATCCCGGCACTCCAAATCTACA
>CBINJX010000130.1:0-8876 GCA_966251085.1 uncultured Verrucomicrobiales bacterium | reverse complement strand
CGCGCCGCGCGTGCCTCCCAGTAGGGTGGACGTGGCTTCACTCCCCACGCACCCTCCCGGCGGTCGGCGGCGCGACCGCCCTACCGTGGGAGGGCTATCGCGCAGGTTGATCCGTTCCAGCGCCGCCACATGCTCTCCCTCCGATCTGCCCGTGCACGGCTCTCAACTCTCAACCCTCAACTATTTACTCTCATAAAAGGTGATCGCTTCCCGGATTCCCATTGCCCCGGAGGATGTCGCGTCGCATTACGACGAGCTCGACGCCTTTTACCGGGATATCTGGGGAGATCACGTGCATCATGGGCTTTGGCTGCACGGCAACGAGTCGCGTGAGGAGGCGACGCGACTGATGGTGGAGATGCTCGCCGCAGAGGCGAGAATCGGCGAGGGGACGCGTGTCTGTGATATCGGCTGCGGCTACGGGGCGACCGCCCGGGTGCTCGCACGCCGATGGGGAGCCCGGGTTACGGCGATCACCATCTCTCCCGCGCAGCATGAGTTTGCGCAAAACCAGCCGAGCGACGGCGGGCCTTCTCCCGAGTACATCCTGGCCGATTGGCTCCAATGTGCTGTACCGGATGAGGCGTTCGATGCGGCAATTGCCTGCGAAAGTTCCGAGCACATGCCGGATAAGGCCCGTTTCTTCACCCAGGCGGCGAAGGCACTGAGGGCCGGCGGGCGCCTGGTGGTCTGCGCATGGCTCTCAGCCGAAGCTCCAAGGCGCTGGCAGAATGAGTGGCTGCTCGAACCGATCTGCCGCGAAAGCCGGATGCCGCATCTCGGTACGGAGACCGACTACCGGAAACTCGCGGAAGAGGCCGGCTTTCTTTGCGAATCCGTGCAGGACGTTTCCCTTCAAGTCGCCCGTACGTGGCCATCGATCGCGTGGACGTTCTTCGTGAAGCTGCTCCGTAATCCGCGCTATGCGCGCTTCCTTTGCCATCAGCACGCGCACAATCGTGTCTTTGCTCTCACGGCCTTTCGCCTCTGGTTTGCCTTCAGGACGGGGCCCCTGCGCTACGGTGTCTTCACCTTCGTGAAGCCGGCTGCTTGATCCTTCGCTCCGGTGAAAAAACTTTGCTTCCCTCCCGCCTTTCACTAACCAGCTTCGCCGCCGTGAAAAAACTCATCATCCAGATCCCTTGTTACAATGAGGAGGGGACCCTCGCCATCGCGCTCAAAGCTCTGCCTCGCGAGGTGCCCGGCATTGACAAGGTGGAATGGCTGATCATCAACGACGGCAGCACGGACCGAACGATCGAAGTAGCCAAGGAGAACGGGGTCGATCACGTCGTGGATCTCGGTTATCATCAGGGCCTCGCAAAGGGCTTCATGGCGGGACTCGATGCCTGTCTGCGGCTCGGCGCGGATATCATCGTCAACACCGATGCCGACAATCAGTACGAGGCTGCCGACATCCCCAAGCTGGTGGAGCCCATCCTGCGCGGCGAAGCGGCAATTGTCGTCGGTGCGCGCCCGATCTCGGAGATCGAACACTTTTCCCCGCTCAAGAAATCACTCCAGAAGCTCGGCTCCTGGGTGGTGCGTACGGCGAGCGATACCGACATTGCAGATGCTCCGAGCGGATTCCGCGCGATCACGCGGGATGCGGCAATGCAGCTGAACGTCTTCAGCCAGTACACCTACACGCTGGAGACGATCATCCAGGCAGGACAGAAGAACATGGCGATCGTCTCCGTGCCGATCCGCACCAATGGCTTCCTCCGTCCGTCGCGCCTGATGAAGTCGATGTCTGCGTACATCCAGCGCAGCATCTTCACGATCGTCCGTATTTTCATCACCTACCGGCCGCTGCGGTTCTTTACGTGGCTGGGAGCGGTGCCTTTCACGCTAGGTGTGCTGCTCGGGTTGCGCTGGCTCTGGCTCTACGCGATGGAATACTCCTCCATCGACTCCTCTTTCGAGGGCGCGGTGAGGACCCATGTCCCGAGCCTCATCCTTACTGCAATCCTGATCCTGATCGGTGTGCAGATCTGGATCGTCGGTGTGGCTGCAGACATCATCGCGGTGAACCGGAAGCTGCTCGAGGACATCCAGCTGCGGATCAAGCGCATCGAGTACAAGTAAGCGCGGGGACTGCTTCCTCAGTTCTCCCCTGAAGCTCGGGAGTAAAGTGTGGATCCCGATCCGCCATTCCCCGGCTCTCAACCCTCAACTCTCAACTCTCAACTTTCTCCAATGAGTCGTGATCTCTTCGCCCGGGAAGCGCTGGCACAAATTCCGAAGATCCTGACGCTTCAGGACCGCAACGCGCATTCGTCCACGTACGGCTGCTTCGACCGGAACTTCTGGCATTACAAGATCATCGACTTCCCGGCCGGCATGGCGGCGGAGTTCGTCTGGCCACTGGCGCTCGCGTATTCGCTGCAGATCGACGGCAACCCTTACTACCAGCAACCGGCAATCAAGGAATGGGCGGAGGCCGGCATGGTGTACGCCGCCCGGAGCGCACATCCCGACGGATCCTGCGACGACTACTTCCCGTTTGAAAAGGCAGCGGGTGCTGCGGCGTTCTCACTGCTCGCGGGCATCGAGAGCTACGTGCTGCTCGGGCTGAATAATCCCGAGATCCTGACCTACTTCCGGAAACGCGCCGACTGGCTGGCGGACCATCACGAGAGCGGCCGTCTGACGAATCATCAGGCGCTCATCGTTCTCTGCCTCGAACGCGCAGGGAAACTCCTCAACACCAATCACTGGGACGCGCTGAAGAAAACGCGTCTCGCCCGGGTGCTGGAGTGGCAGAACGAGGAAGGGTGGTTTCAGGAATACGAGGGAGCGGACCCCGGATACCACACGCTCACGATTGGCCTGTTGGCGCAGATCTATGAGATCACTCCTTCCGCAGAGCTGAAGACCGCCTTGGAAAAGGCGGTCCGCTTCGCTGCGGAGTTTGTGCATCCGGATGGCACCTTCGGCGGTGAGTACACGAGCCGGAATACTTACAATTTCTTCCCGCACGGTTTCGAGATCGCCGGCAAATGGATGCCGGAAGCGCTGGAGATCAATGATCGTTTCCTCGCCGGTCTCGCGAACGGTCTCGCGCCTTGCTATGCGGATGACCATATCATCGGGCATCACACCTGGAGCTACCTGCTCGCATGGCAGCACTTCGCCGCCAACCGCCCCGAGCCGCGTCCGCGTCCGCAGGGCCGCGTGCATTTCAAGAATGCCGGTCTCCTCATCGATCGCCGCGACGGCACCGAGCTCTACCTCGCGCTCAACAAGGGCGGCGTTTTCAAATTCTTCCGCGACGGCAAACTGGTATGCTCCGACACTCAGGTCTCCACGCGTGTGGAGGACGGCGGCAAGCTGAAGACCGCAGTCGCCCACATGGTCGGCAAATACGACACCGATCTCGGTGAAAACGCCATCACCCTCCGCGGCTCGCTCGGCTGGGCGAAGACGAAGGGGATGACCACCTTCAACCTCGTGGTGCTCCGCGTCCTGATGTACACCGTTGGCCGGTTCAATCCGGACATGATCCGCAAGCTTCTCCAGAAGCTCCTGATCACCGGTAAGAAACCCGCTCCGCTTACATTCGAGCGCCGGATCTCCTGGCAGCATGGAAAGCTCGCGGTAACTGACGAAGTCAAGGCACCGAAATGGGACGCGGTGAAGGAAGCGGGCATCGGCGCATCGCAGACCTCCATCTATGTGGTCATGAGCCGCACCTATCAGGCGGGACAGATGCAGCCGTGGCTGGATCTTACGCCGAAGGTGCGGGCGCTGAAGGGTGGGGAAGCGCTGAGGGTGGAGCGGGTGTTGTAGCCTCTGCCCGAACAGATAGCATAACTCCCGCGTTGGTGGTGCGAGGTAGACGCGCTTCGCGGGACGGCGAGAGGCTTCGCCTTTAAATTGAAACCCCGGGTGGCGCCCGCACCTTCGCTGTCGCTTCGGTACGGGCTGACCCAGGGCTAAACTCCTGCTGCCCCTGTCGGGGCGCTGAGCGCGGATCAGTATGCAACGCCGGTGAGCAACCGTATGAATCTTGGAGTCAGGGCGCTCACGCCTTTGATCTCCAAGGTCGCGCACCATCGAGCGAGGTCGCCAATCTGACTTCTGAGCACTGAGTACTGAGCACTTCCCTAGGCTCAGGGCGGGGGAACACCCCATCACTCCCGCTGCACCCGCACATGACAAACCGCCCAACCCGCGCTACTACTCCGCGCTTCCCGTGAAAAAACTGCTCTCGATCTTCATCAGCCTCGCGATCCTTGCGGTCATCTACTGGCGCATCGACTTCGCGAAGATCATCGCCAACTTCGCCCAGTGCGACCGCTTCTGGATGGCGGTGAGCCTGCTGATGGTCGTTCCGCTGACCATGTTCACTGCCTGGCGGCTTCAGCAGCTGATGCCCCGCAAGGGACAACTCGGCTTTGGCGAAGCGAACCGCCTCATCCTCGCCGCCAGCGTGCTGAATCTCGTCCTGCCATCCAAGATGGGCGATATCGCCAAAGCCTGGTTCATGCGGGACCGCAGCAACTTGAGCGGCACGCTCGCCCTTTCACTCGTCGTCTTTGAAAAAGCCTGCGACATGCTCTCGCTCCTCGCATGGTGCGTCTTCGGGCTGATCTGGGTAAAAGTGGCCGACGCACAGGCGATGCAGGCCTTCGCGCCTCCGGCATGGCTGTCGAATATGGGATGGGGGAGTGAAGCATTCTACTGGCTCAGTGTTCTCATCGTAGGCGGCAGTCTCACGCTTGGCGTGCTGCTTCTTGGCTCCAAGGCGTTCGCCACGTTCTTTTTTAACCTCGCGGGCCGGTTCGCTCCCGGGAAGATCGGCGCCAAACTCGCCAAGCTCAGCGCCTCCTGGGGCGAAATGCACGAGTACTTCTGGGCGAGCAAAGCCCGGCTGGCAAGGGTCACCCTGACCTCGCTCTTCATCTGGTTCCTGCACCTGCTCCAGATCTGGCTCTTCATCATCGCCCTGCGTGCCGAGACGCCTTTCTGGGCAAACCTCGCCCTCTCGCCGCTGGCGATTCTCGCAGGCCTGCTGCCGATCCCGACCTTCGGTGGAGCCGGTACCCGCGACGGCGCACTCATCGTTCTCTATGCGCCGTATTTCGCAGCGGAAAAAGCTGCCGCTCTCGGCGTGCTCTGCACCGCCCGTTACCTCCTTCCCGCGCTGGGCGGCTTCCCGTTCGTCGGTCAGTACTTCCAGACGGTGAAAACCATGCGGAAGAGCGAGCTGACGGAGCAGCCGGCAGGCTCTCTCTGATGTGTAGAGCGCGGCTCTGTCCCGAGCTTGCGAGGGACGTGCCGCCTCTGATCTTTGGTGTGGGCGGAGGTGGAGGGTGGGGGACATCGGTTCACAATCCACGGCTAGGCTCCGCACCACCCCACCGCCTGACGCCCGGCCGCGAAGTCTGAGGCGGCACCTGCCTCGTTTACCTCGGCAGAGAGCCGCCTCTACACAATAGTACGGCTACATCGCCTTCACCTCGATCCACGTCTCCACTCTGCGGCCGGTGGCATCCTGGGCGGAGATGAGGTGACGGCCTTCCTTGAGGCGAAGGAGTTGACGCTGACCTTCGGCATCACATTGCAGCGTCGGTGACGACCACGCGATCGCGCCGTTCCCGTGAGCGCGTAAAGGAACACGCTGGGCAGACACCGGAAGATCGGGATCGAGAAAATACGTCGCGCCCGGCTGCGGGTTTAGGATGCGAAGCTCCTGCGCCGTGCTCGCGCAGGTGACGAGTTCACCCAGTGTGTTCTGCGAAGAGGCGAGCCATTGGGCATACTCGGCAGGAAGAATGACCCGGCGCTCGGCGTCGCGATCTGAAGAGCGCTCGGGTTCGAGAGGCCAGAGACATTTCTCCACGATTGTCCCAGCGGTGCCGGCCGTAGCGCGCCTGCCCGTCAGCGGGACTACCGTTTCCTCCAAGATCCCATCCGGCCGTATAAACGCCGACGTGCCGCGCTGTTGCCGCAGATGCTGGAAGACTTCGTGCATCACCGGCGCGGCACCGGTCACCCCCGTGATGCCACGCATCGGGGAGCCGTCCGCATTCCCCACCCACACACCCACCGTGAACTCGGGCGTGGTGCCGATTACCCAGTTGTCCCGGTAGTCAGAGCTCGTCCCGGTCTTGCATGCGACGGGGAAGTCGAACGAGAGAAACGAGTTCAGTCCGAATGCCGCCGCCCGCGCTCCATTGTCGCTCAGCATATCCGCGACGAGATAGGTCGCGCGCCGATCGCAAACCTGCACGCCCGCACCTGTGTCACCCGCCTCCCGCGGCAGCAGTCGATACGGACGGTGCAGACCCAAGCGTCCGATCGTGGCGAAAGCATTCGTCAGCTCCAGCAGCCGCATCTCGCCGTTCCCGAGGGTGAGACCGAGGCCGTAATATTCCGGCGGATGTCCCAGCGTGGTGATCCCGAGTTCCTGCATTCTCCGATGGAGCGCTTCCGGACCACCGGCAATTTGCAACGCTTTGATCGCAGCGACGTTGAGTGAATTGCCGAGCGCAAACCGCAGACTCACCGGACCGTAGAAGCGGTGGTTATAGTTGTTCGGCCGGTACAATCCCGTGGGAGTTGGAAACTCCGTGGGAACATCGGCGACTACGGTGCACGGGTTCGCCCCGCGTTCGAGCGCCAGCAGCATGGTGAACGGTTTCACCGCGGAGCCCGGTGAGCGTTCGGACCACGCGCCATTGACCTGCCCCGCGCCCGGACGGAAGTAATCGCCCGAGCCTGCCAGCGCCAGGACATCACCCGTCGGATTGTGAATCACGACCACGGCTCCACTGGTCGCGTGTTTGTCCTGAATCTTCTCCAGCTGCTCAGCCAGTGACCGCTCCACGAAGCGGTTCAGCGGCAGATCGAGAGTCGTGCGGATCGGGCCGCCTTGCGGAGCAAGAATGCCGCGGCGTTTCAACAGGAGATCGACGAAATGCGGCGCCTCGAATTCCCGGGCAGGCGGAGCAAGCCGCAGCGGTTCCTCCTTTGCTCGTTCATACGTGGCAGGATTGATCGCTCCATTCGTCTGCATCCGGGCCAGCACCCACAGCTGTCGGGTGCGTGTGGCGGGGAGGTTATTATGAGGGTCGAGCCGCGTGGGGGCCTTGGGAATGCCGGCGAGAAAGGCGGCTTCCGCCACGCTGAGATCTGCTGCCGGCTTTCGGAAGTAGTACCGGCTCGCCGATGCGATACCGGTCTGTAGATTTCCGTACTCCAAGCGGTTCAGGTACTCCGTAAGAATCCGCTTCTTGCTCCACTCCCGCTCCACACGGATTGCGAGCCACATCTCGTGAAGCTTGCGGCCGAGCGTTCGTTCGCCCGGACGGGAGAGCTTGATCAGCTGCTGTGTGACCGTGGAGGCACCCGAGAGAGAGCGATCCCCGCGCACTGCGCTCCACACCGCCCGTGCGGTCGCGAGTGGATCGACTCCCGGATGCGCGTAAAAGCGCTTATCCTCCGCGCTCAATGTCGCCGCAAGGAGATGCGGTGAAACAGTACCCAGTTCACTCCACCGGGCGAAGCGCCTGTCATCCACGAGCAGTGTCCGGAGCGGCCGGCCTTCGCGATCCTGAAACTCCGTGCTTCCGGCAAAACCGGCGCTCAGCTCCGCCGGGAAGGGGGTGAGCCGAAGAGCCACCTCCATGGCGAGAACCGCGGCTGCAACCGCGATCCCGCCTTTCACCAAGAAGCTGCGAATACGCCGTCTCATCTTTCCGCGAGTTGCGCGGTAATCTTCACAGTCTCACCCAGCCCGAAACGCTCCGGCCGGTACATCTCCTCCACCTTTGTCGGTCCCGCGCGCACGCTTCCCGCGGAGCGGACCCGGGCGAGATAGCTGAATGTGTAGGCGCCGGGCGCCATGTGATCGCAAAAGTAAAGCACGCGGTCGGCCCGGATCTCCTGATGATCGCTGACTCCGTCTCGTGTCATTGCGTCCCCTCCGCCCACTGCCTTGCTCCGGAAAGCGGGATTCACGGCTTCGAAGACGGCCGGAAGCGGATCATCGATCGCCACGAAATGACCGGGACGTGTGGTCTCCACCCGGAGTGTGACCAGCACACGATCACCGACTTTCAACTCTCCTGCGTCCTGCGCGGAGCCGTCATCTGCGAGCCTGCGATAGGTGCGGGAGACTGAATATCCGCGGTCCTGACGCGGCTGCACTTCCGCGGGCGGACGCACGATGAAGCGTGTCTCTCCGAAGAGCGCACCCGTGCCCTGTTTGGTGACCTTCAGGCTTTCCAGCGGCTGTGCGGCTGCTGCGAAGGTGAGCGAGTGGGTGAAGGCGGGATCTTTCGCAGTCAGCGAAAATGGAATCTCCTCCTGCGCTGCAACCAGTGTGCCGGTCGCCGGCTTTCCGGGGCCTTCCACCGCACTGTAATACCCAGCCAGTGCCATCAGCGCCCATGCATTCTGCTGCGTGGTGCCCCAATGACCGCTCCGCTGAAAGGCGATCAACTCCTTCACCAACTTCGCCACCTCGGGCGAGCGCGGTATGCACCGGCTGAAGGCGAGTAATTGGATCGCCCGTTCACGTGCCGCCCCTCCGTAGTACGAAAAGCTCTCCGGTGCGTCGGCGCGCGGATTGAGCAACTCCTCGATCATTTTCGCCGGGCCATCGGCTGCACGAATCGCCAGTGCCAAGATCGCGCGAGTCTCACGGGAGAGCTCCTTCCGGCGAGCGAACAGTTGTTCGTGATACGCGGGCTCTGCCTTTCCAGCGGCAGCCAGCGCATAGAGCGCCATTGCCCGCTCAGCGAGCCGGGTTTCATCCGGGACCCGGTCGAGTCCACGCAGCTCCTCGCTCAGGTACTTCAGCAGCGCAGGATGCCCTGCGGGGATCTGCTGCCCCTCCAGCAGCGAGCAGCCGAGTGCCGCATAAG
>CBINJX010000129.1:0-8940 GCA_966251085.1 uncultured Verrucomicrobiales bacterium | reverse complement strand
AGTCGAGTCCGCCTGGCGACAGTCGCGTCAGATCCGCAGAGGTCGAAATCCGGAATCCGCGCAACGGCGATAGGTAACCGTCCTCGATCATCTCGGGCAGAGTCCGGGTGTAAACGATCCGTTCAAACACCTTGTTCAGCCCTTGACCATCGCCTCGCGCGGTGGTGGCCGTGAAGCCCAGCAGAGTCCCACTCCAGCCTTCCTCAAATGCTCCCATCTGCCGGAGCACTCGCATGTTATCATCGGCCGTGGCGTGATGACACTCGTCATAAATGATGAGGCCGATATTTCGTCCCTGCAGCACCCGGCCCAGCCGCTCTTCGTGCAGCGATCGGATCGAGCAGACCAAAACTTTGGCATCGGCGGATGCGCGATCGGCTCCTCGCTCGATGGAAACCACATGCTGCCCATCCATGGCGGATTCCAGTTTCGCACGAGCCTGCCCCAGCAGTTCCTCCCGGTGTGCCAGCACCAATACCTGCTTGCGGGCGAGCCGTGCCAGTTCCGAGAAGATCACCGTCTTGCCGGCTCCGGTGGGCAGACAAACGACCATTCGACGAACGCCTTCACGGCGGGCCGCCAGTACGGCTTCAATTGCCTCTCGTTGGTAGGGACGGAGTGTGACGGGGACGCAGGACATGAATGAGGAAGCCACCAAAGTAGGTGCGGATATCCGCAGTATCAACGGCGGTCGGAACTGGCATGCCGGGCGGGTTTCGGGATTTACTCCGCTGTTATGTCCTCCGCTGAAGCTCCCGCCCTGAAGAACTGGTTCGACGCCGCCCGGTTTCGCCATGTCGCGGAGGAACTTTCGGCCATTTATCCCGATTTCGACGCAGACCGTTTTCTGGAGCTTTCCCTTGTTGATCTAGACGAGTTCACTCTGATGCAGCGTTTGCGCCGCATGACGGAAAGCCTTCGCCTGACGCTGCCCGACGATTATCGCGAAAGCCTTGAAGTCCTGCGTCAGCTTGCACCTCGCATTAACCACAACTTCGTCACCCTCGTCCTGCCCGACTATGTGGGCCTGTACGGCCTGGGTGATTTCGAGGTGTCGATGGAAGCGCTGAAGTTTTTCACCGTCTTCGGTTCGTCTGAGTTTGCCATCCGCGAGTTCCTGAAGCGGGACTTGCATCGGACGCTTGCGATGATGGAGCAGTGGTCGCGCGACGCGCACGAAGCGGTTCGGCGGTTGGCGAGCGAAGGATGCCGCCCGCGTCTGCCTTGGTCGTTCCGATTGGATGCACTCATTGCCGATCCTTCACTTGTCGCAGTGATCCTGGAGAACCTGAAGGAAGATCCGAGCCTCTATGTTCGGAAATCAGTGGCGAATCATCTCAACGACATTACCAAGGATCACCCCACCTGGGTGCTGGACCGGATTGAAAGCTGGCCGCTGGATAACCCACACACGGCATGGGTCGCCAAACGGGCGCTACGGACATTAATCAAGCAGGGGGACAAGCGGGCGCTGGCAGTGGTGGGTGCAGGGCATAAACCGGAAGTGCTGGTGCATGATTTCACGATCCGGCCCCGCAAAATACAACTGGGCGAAAGAATCGTGATATCGGCCCGCTTGGAGTCGCAGTCCGCCCAAGCCCAACGACTGGTGGTGGATTACACCGTGCACTATGTGAAGAAGTCCGGGGAGACCTCTGCGAAGGTATTCAAACTGAAGGAACTGACGCTAGGCCCCGGAGAGTGTGTGGGGATTTCCCGCGAGCAGGCCATTCGCAACTTCACTACCCGTGTGCACTATGCGGGGCGCCACGAGGTGGAGATCATGGTGAACGGTGAAGTCCTCGCACGGGATTTTTTCCAGCTGTCGCTCTGAGGGCACGAGCTGAGTCTATCGAGTCGCCGTGATCGAACGGGAGGCCGCCTCGAAATGCGGTGCGGCGTCCCTTCGCCTTTCCCGATGCGACACCGCACTTCAAGGAGCGCCTCTTGAACCGGGCGCAGAAGCTTACGCGCCGCCCTTGGCACCCTGGATCTTCACCACATCCTCCTGCAGTCCCTTCAATATGGAGGATACGAAGAGCGAAATGGTGGTGATCACATTGAGGTAATCCGGTTTCTCGAACCGGATGGTCTCGCCGACGCTGAATGCCCGACGGAGTTCGCCGATCTGTGGTGTGATCGATGCTCCCGAGCCGCCCGAGGCGGATTGTTCAGCCGCAGCGCGTGTAGGGACGAGTTGCAGAGAGACAAGTGTTACTGCGAGTTCGCCACCTTGGGTAACGTCTCTCTCCGATACCACTCCACCGCGGGCGGCAAGGCATCCGCCAATTTTGGCGAGCGCCTCGACTTGGGGTGCGAGAGGGGAAGCAATAGAAAAGTGGTGCTGCAGGTGTGTGAACTTTTCGCCGAGGTTCAGCGCCAGGAAGGCACGGCGCTCCTCGGTGAGAATTCGCTGAAGGGCGGCGTTATCGCCGGTATTTGCCGCTTTCCAACGAGCAAGGGCGGCCACGCTGCGGACGTCTTCGAGGAACGGAACCACCAGGCCGAGGGCGTCCTGGAGGAGGTTCTTCAGGAGCCAACGCTCAGCTTCCACCTTGGCATCGTCAAACCGACGATGGTTTCCTTGCGCCGGCATGAAGCGAACGGCTGTTGAAGATTCATCATAGGTGCGTTCCGTGACTTGGCGCGTTCCCTCCACGACGAACGCGGCGGTGTCGAAAATCCGCTGCAGCCCACCGAGATACTTCATCCCGAGGTCTTGCAGGCTGATGGTCTGAGTGGTTGCCGAGGGAGCGCTGGCGTCAGTGATGGAAGGCGTGTGTGGATCGGACATGAGAACAGCAGGTGCTAGGATAAAAGTTCGGAAAATGCCGCGTTCAAGTGCGACAAAGTCCTAGCGAACGCAAACAATTCGGTGCAAAGGGGGCACACGTGACCGCCTCGCAGTGTTCAAGATTGACGGGGAGGGTGCAAATCTTGCTCATGTCACGCCCACCTTTTTGACCCGATGCGCCACTCCGAAGTTACTCAGGGGACTGATAAGCCACTTTCGCATATGACCAAGGCAGAGGACCTCGCGAGAACCGCTGCCCAGCGGTTCCTGCTGCAGCCACTGGAGGACCGCCTCCTATTCTCGGCAAATACAGGGACTGCGACCGACAATACGATAGGCGCAGATGCCGTGAAGGCGATCAATGACGGTCTCGCCGATGTGGTAAAATTTGCCGCTGAGCTGGATCAGTTTGGCGATCTGGATGCGACACTCGCCGGTGTTGGGAAGTCCTTGGGCGATCTTTTTGATCTTGGCAGTGCGGATGGCAAGGGAGGTTTTCTCGGATCTGAGATAGCGCAGCCTCTGGACCAGTTTCTCAAGACTGGTGGCGTGAAGGCCAGCGAGGTGAAGGCATTTCTGGAAGGCCTGACGGTTGGGAAGAATTCCGTTTTCGATTCCCTCACGGTCGAGAGCGTCATCGGTGGCTACTATGCGGATACGAACGAGTACGAGTGGGAACTGACCGTTAAGGCGGTGCGCACTACCTCGTTTGCACTTGATCCGGGATCTGATCTGGGAACGGAAGGGCTTGGTTTCGATGGGGCGGTGAACCTGGACATCTCCGCAGACGTCGCTCTCACGTTTTCCTTTGGTGCGAAGGCGGATGGGACCGGCTTTTTCGTCACCTTCTCAAATCTCGATCTGGGGGCATCCTTGGATACGGGGAAGACTCTCTCGTTTGGAGTCGATTTCGCTTCGGGTGGTAGTCTTGGCGTGAAGGATGGTCAGGTACAGATCGAGGCGCGTGTTTCGGATATTTCTCTGAATGTTGCCAAGGGGACCAACGGTCGTATCGGTACGGCGGGACTGGCACAGCTGAATGACGGGCTCAACGCGAGCGAGGTCACTTACACGGAGGCATCCGCCAGCCTGCACGCGGAGCTGCCGCTGGATGCCATCGCTACAGGGTTCCCGACGATTTTCATCGATTCCGATGACGTATTCTCCGGCACGGCTCCGGACGTGACGGTGAAGTATTTCCTCACCGATACGACCCTGCAGGCTCAAATCCTTGATCTCCTCGGAGCGATGGATTCGGCGGTCAGCGGGATCACGAACAATGCGCTTCTCAGCCAGAAGATCCCAGTCATCAACAAGTCGATCTCGGAGTTGTTGCCAGACGCGGACTTCGAGACATTCCTCAGCTTTCAGGCCGTCGCTGACGATTATTTCAAGAGCACGGCACAACCAGAGCTTCCCGGGCTCGTAACGGCGCTCACGGATCATTTCGGTGAACTGACCTCGCTCGCCTCGGCCGGCATCGATGGTGCATTCGATGCGCTTTCCAAGCAGATCGAGTTTGGGATCAATCTCAAAGCCAGCCCGAATCTGGAACTCGACGTGCCGCTCGACCGATTCGGCGATGCAGCAGTGGAGATGGGGCTGAAGGTGCCCGATACGCTGAAGGTCAACGTCACGGGCACGGCGATCGCGGACTTTGTACTTGGGGTGGACCTTACTGATCTCACCCTCACCGCGGATGACTTCTACCTGAAGGTCAACGAGCTTTCCGCCTCTGCCGGAGTATCCGCTACGGGGCTCGATTTCACCATGAACATCGGGCCGCTGGAGGCCGGGGTGAAGGGCGGCACGATCGATCTTTCTGCAAAGGCTTCCGTTGGGTTTACCGACCCGAACAACGACGGCCGGATCAGCATCAGCGAGATTTCGCCTGGTGGAGTAACCATTACGCCAAGTGGTAATGTGGACGTGAAGCTCCCGCTCGTGATGGCTTTCGGCGGGTACGACTTCAAAGTAGGCGCCCAGTCGCCGTATATCCGCTTCTTCTCGTCCAATCCGCTTACGGAAGGGCTGAAGGTCGATGCAACCACGCCGAATTTCAGCCGCCTCTTCAACTTGGGCAAGATGGGGCCGGAACAAGTGCTCGATCTCATGATTGCCGCGGGCGATTTCGCGGAGCAGTTTCGTGATGCGACGGTTTTCGATATCCAGATCCCGTTCCTCGATAATGTCGATCTCGGGGATGCCTTCGACTTCGGTCTGCTTTTTGCGAAGAACCTGCGCGACCGCCTGAGCATCAACGAGGTGTCGGTATTCAGTGGGCTCACCTCCCTGAACCTCACGGCAGACACTCCTTTCGTGATCTCCATCGATGGAGATGCAGCGAACTCTAAGCGGGTGGTATTGCCGAAGGGGAACTATGGTTCGGTTACGGATCTGGCCGCAGGGCTGAACACTGCAATCAAGGCGGTGTACGGCAATACGCCTCCTATCACGGCGGTTGTGGACAATGGCAGCGATCGCAAAGCCGGTACGGCTGACGATCGAGTAAAGCTGGTGTCTGATCCGGAGACGATTCCGTCCTTCGGTATCGTAGGGACACTCGCCGGCCTGGAGGATCTTGGCTTCTACACCGGGGCTACGGCCCCCAAGCTGACTGCTGCCAATGGTGCGAATGCTAACGGTAAGCTGACAGCGAACGCTACATTCTCCATCAGCATCGATGGAGAGGCGCCGATCACAGTGAACGTCACTAAGACGTCCACCGACGCAAATACGACCGTGGCGGAGTTGGCGGAGGACGTCGATGCCGCCTTGAAGGCCGCGGGCGTCAACTCGGTCACTGTAACCGAGAGCGGTGGAAAGCTGGTGTTTACCGGCAATTCGTCCATCGAGTCCTTTGTTATCGCAGGGGTGGGCGAGACTGCGTGGAATCAACTGGGGCTCGAGAATTCGAATGTCGCCGGCATGAACAGTGTCGGCAGTGTGAAGAAGACTGGCCCGGCCTTCTCGACCTTCCAGGAACTCGTTCCTCTGATTGCTCAGGCGCTCGGAATCCCAGAGAATATCATCTCACCGAGCTACGATCCGAATACCGAGACGATCAAGCTACACGTCGAGTTCGGGTACAACCCGGATCCGATCAAGGTCCCGGTCTCCTTCGATCTGAGCATGGGGGATCTGGCTGGGGTATCGACAGTTGACGCAAGCGGGAAGCAGGCGCCCGCTTATATCACCCTCACACCGAAGCTGAATGCGAAGCTCGATTTCGGTTACAGCTTCCGTCCGACCATCGCCGATGAAGAACTGAGTGTTGCTCCAAGCATCGGCTATGTCTCCCCGGCAGGATACGATCAGGATGCTGAGACACTGACACCGCTGGCGTGGAACGGACGACTCAGCTCGGACGCGAATTTCACGATCATCCTCGATGATGCGGTGTCGCGCTCCCTGACAATTCCTGCGGCAAATACCTCCACAAATACATCGGTGGCGGATCTCGTGGCAGACATCAATGCTGCGATCGCGAGCACTGCCGGCCTGAACGGGAAGATTCAGGCGAAGGTGATCGCTGCTGAAGGCGAAACCGCCGCCCGCGTGCAGATCGTAACAGTTGCAGGTGCTTCGAAGTCGCTGCAGATCAAGACGATCGCGAGCGACTCTGCATTTACCGAGCTTGGATTCGCTACGGACAACTTCGCGATGGGCTCGAACCAGACGATCTCCGTTGCGGGGCTCGCAGATAAGAAAGCCGCTTATGTTCCTGGGGCGGACGCAACCTTCCATGTGAGCATCGATGGTGGTGTGACGACGCCGATCGTGGTGAAGAAGGCTGCCACTGACGACAATAAGTCCTTTGGCGATCTGCTGCTCGACATCAATGCGGCGATCAAGGAGGCGGGGCTGGATGATAAGCTCGTGGCGACTCGCTTCGGGGCAGGGGACCGGATCCAGTTCTCGACAGTGGGGGAGGTGCGGACGCTCCGGTTTGATGCGGAATCGACGGATGCGGCTGTTACAAAACTCGGATTCAGTGGGGATTAGATCTTCCTTCGTCAGCGTGGAGGCGGATTCTTCATCGAGAATGCAGAGATTGCGGCGACTGCACGACTCGCGGTGGAAGACCTGCGTCTTGCAGCACAGATCGGATTCATCGGTATCAATACCGGGGACTCAGGTGGCGAGATCAACCTCGGCCTCTCGGTTGCCCTTAAGGATGCGTCGAACAATACGCGATTCGAGATCGGTGATCTGTTCAGCTCCCTGGCAAAGGGTGGGATTGGCAGCATTGCGAAGGTTACTCCAACAGGGGATGCGAACTTCTCGCTGACGGATATCACCGTCAGTGCGGGCCTGTTTACGCTCCCTGGCTCTCCGACTATTGGTTTCGTCATCAGCGATCTCTTCGCCAGTCCGTTCACCGTTACACCGGTGTTCGAGAACATGCCGTCGCTGACGAACTTCACGAAGCTCGACTTTGCGACGATCTTTAATGCGGTGAAGCAGGGCGTGGAGGTGCTCTCGAACTACGAGCAATTCGGTTTCCTCAATAACAAGATCCCGGTGATCAACCTCTCCGCGGTCGAGATCCTCGACTACGCGGATCAGCTCCGTCAGGCAGTCGAGGAACTGCAGGAGAATCCGGCAGGAGCGCTCCAATTCGTAGAGGCGAAAATTGAGGAGTTCTTCGGCCTGCCCTCGAACTTCGTCAACCTGTCGGTGGAAGGACCGAATCTCGATGTGGTGAAGATCTCCTTCACCCTGGAGAAGACCTATAACAACACTTTCACACTCGATCTCGATCTCGCCGATCTGGGTTCGCTATTCTCAGGCGGATTGCCTGCTGGTTTGCAGACGATCTCAAGTCTGATCGATGCGTCGGCGGAAGGAGATCTGGAGATCGCAGCGTTTGCCGAGGCGAAGCTCGAACTGGGCATCGACTTGTCGACGCCGACCAGTCCAAGGACCTTCCTTTACGATACCTCGGGGCTGACATTTGGCGTCCGGCTCGCTGGGCAGAACCTGAATTTCAATGCCAACATCGGCATGGTGGGTCTCGCGGTGACCGGAGGTACCGTGTTGCTCGATTCCGACGGAAAGTTCGATGCCTTCGACAAGGACGGGAATCCGGTGCAGGGCGGCGATGGGGTGATCGATGACGATTACGCAACAATCCGCATCGGTTTGAAGGATAACGCGGAGCCGGGCTCGCCGAATGATGGGCGCCATTATTTCACGGAGAGCTTTACGTTTGCCGACGACTTTGAGGTGACGTTCCAAGGTCAGTTCGTCACAGAGCTGCCGGTGGCGATGATCACCCCGCTCGGGAATATCGATCTCGATCAGGCAATCACGCTGACGACTTCTGCTGCGGATTTCCCGGCTCTTATCCAGCGAACTGTTGGTGCATTTCCGATCAATATCACGGCTCCCAACATCAAGGATCTGCTTCCGGAAGTGCCCGGGATCATTCAGCTCCTTCGGGATCCGTCGATCCTCCTCGACGGTGTCGATAGCGCTCTTTTCAAGATCCAAAGTGCTCTGGACAGCCAGACCAGCCAGAAGCTCCCGCTGCTCGGTGATCGCCTCGCTGAAGGAGCGCAGGTCATCGAGAACTTCCGTGAAGGCTTCCTCGCCGCGCTCACTGAGAAGTTGCGTGGCGCAGGGGACAACCTGCTGAATGAACTCCGCGGAGCAATGTTCAGCTTTTTCGACGGGACGCTTGGATTGTTGAAGGATTACAACGGAGATGGTGATGTCACGATCGACGATATCGTGCTTACTTTCCGCAAGGCCGATGGATCTCTATGGGAGGAGGGAGTCGATGCGCCGAAGGATCAGGATGCGGTGCAGTTTGGCTTCCATCTCGGTGACGAATACATCGCGGATATCCCGGATCTGGCGATTGATTTCTCGTTGCCTGGTCTTGCCCTCGATATCAACGGCAGCCCGTCTGTGGGGCTGTCGTGGGACATGTATTTCGGCTTTGGTGTCAGTATTTCGGATCTGTTCTTCATTGATGCGGAGCCGACGACCGATGGTCTGCCGAAGCATGACGGCAACGAGTACGTAGAGAACGAGCTGGAGGTGAACTTTGACGTCCTGCTCTCCACCGATCCGTCAAATCCCTTCACAGCAACCGGTCAGCTCTTCTTCCTGCAGCTACAGGCGAAGGATACGAAACT
>CBINJX010000128.1:0-8964 GCA_966251085.1 uncultured Verrucomicrobiales bacterium | reverse complement strand
ACCTCCTCGGCAGTTCGGCGGAGCAGTTGGCCGGGCACACTCTCTGGGAGGCGCTTCCCGACTTGGCCCACAGCCCTCTCCGGCAGGAATGCCAGCGCGCATTCCAGGAGCAGAAGCCGCGACGCTTTGAAGCGTGGGACCAAAAGGCGAAATGCTGGCTGGAGCAGCGCATTTCCCCCGCGCCAGACGGCGTAACTATTTCCTTTGTTGATATCACTGATCGCAAGCGCCGCGAAGAAGACCTGCATCTCTGCGAACAGTCATACTCACGGCTGGTTCACTCGCTGGGTGGGATCGTCTGGGTGGCCGATGGTGAGACGCTGCGTTTCCTGTATGTGAGCGGGCAGGCTTCGAAGATTCTCGGATACCCTGTTCATGAGTGGCTCGACGATCCGGACTTCTGGCGCAAGCACGTGCATCCCGAAGATCTCTCGCGCTGCCTCGAACGGCGGCATGTCGCACTGAAGCAGCATGAAGACACGGCACTCGAGTACCGGATACTTGCCGCGGATGGACGTGAAGTCTGGTTCACCGAAACGGTTTCCTCTCAGCTGCATACGAGCGGACACGTCCGGCTGCGTGGCATCCTGCTGGAGATCACCGGACAGAAGCGGCTGAAGCACGAACACGAGCGGCTCTGGCATGATCTGCAGGAACGGGTGAAAGAGTTCAGCGCACTTGCCGGTGCCGCTTACCTGCTCCAGCGGACGGATTGGCCGATGGCGGAAACATTGCGAGAGTTGGTGCAGCTGTTGCCCGCGGCATTCCAGTATCCCGAAATCACGGCAGCCCGGGTGACTCTCGGAGACACGCAGGTCAGCACCGGAAACTTTCGTGAGGGTCCCGACACGCTCCGCGCAGAGTGCCTTTGTGAATCGGGAAAGCCGTGCTGCATCGAAGCGATTTATCTCGAGCCTCAACCTCAGGAGAAGTTTGGCCCATACCTGGCCGAAGAGCAGCTCCTGCTGCAATCGATCGCCGACCTGATCCAGTTGGCCGAGGACCGGCGGCAGGTGCGTGCGGCTCTCGAGGAGCGGGAGGAGCTGTTCCGCACTCTGGTTCACAATTCGTGGGACTGCTTTGCCATCCTCAATGAGGAAGGCGAGATCCTGTACCAGAGTCCCGCGATTGAACGAGTGGCCGGGCATCCGCCCGATCAGCTCATCGGCCGCAAAATCTCGGATATTGTGCACCCGGAGGACAGGGCAGCATGGGAGACGTTTTTCCGTACGGTTTCCAAAAGTGGGAATGCGCAGGCGCGCACCGATATCCGCTGCCAGGGCCGGGACGGCTCATGGCGCATGTTTGAGGTAGTCGGCCGGCGGATCGTGGATGAACAGGGCCGCCCTGCCGCAGTGATCAACAGCCGGGACGTAAGCGAGCGACGCGCGATGGAACGCCAGCTGCGCGATAGTGAGCTGCGCTTCCGTCAGCTCTTCGAAAAGAACGCAGCAGGGATGGTGATCAGCGATCCGGAGCACCGGATCTGGCAGGTCAATCCTGCTTTCTGCCGTATGCTCGGTTATCCGGAGGAAGAGCTGCTGCAGAAAACCGTCCTGGACATTACTCATCCCGAAGATCTGCCGGAGGCGCTCCGCTGCGCGAGCATGGTCAGCACGGAGCGGCAGGCGCTGGAAGGCGAGAAGCGTTACCTGCGCAAAGACGGCGAAGTGGTCTGGGCATATACCAGCTCCATCCCTTTTTCCGGGGAGAACGACACTTCACGCTGTATCACCACCGTCCAGGATATCACTCCCCGTAAGACAGCTTTGGAAGCGCTGCGCCTCAGTGAACAGCGTTATCGCTCGCTGCTCCTTGCTTCCGCACAAGTCGTCTGGATCGCAGAGGCCGACGGCTATCTGATTCCAAACCCTGCCTGGTGCGCATTGACTGGACAGACCGAGGAAGAGTGCCGTGGCGACGGCTGGCTGAATGCCGTGCACCCCGAGGATCGAGAACGGGTGCACGCTCAGTGGAAACGCTCCGTGGAACACAAGACGATCTACGAAACCGAGATGCGCATTCGCAATGCCTCAGGCGAATACCGCGATTTCGACGTGCGTGGAGCACCGGTGTGGGACGATGGGAAAATGGTTCGTGAATGGGTCGGCAGCTGCACGGATATCACCGAGAGTAAGCTTGCAGCGGCTAATGTGCTGACCTGGAAAAATCGCTACGATGCCGCAGTGAGAGCCAGCAGACAGCTGCTCTACGACTGGGACATGACGACTGACCACGTCACCTATGGAGGCAATCCGGAAGCGGTGCTCGGCCTGACTCTTCAGGAGTTGAGCAACGCTGGAGGAGTGCAGCGGTGGAGCCAGCTCATTCACCCGAATGACCGGGAAACATTCCGGCGGAAAGTGGGTGATATCCGGCACACACATCAGCCGTTTCATCTGGAATACCGTCTGCGGCACACGGACGGGAGCTATCGTGTCGTCGAGGATAACGGCCAATGCTACCTGGATGAGCGCGGCAATGCTTTTCGCATGACCGGCTTTGTCTCGGATATCACTGAGCGGGTGGCAACCGAGCACCGCCTGCGCGCCAGTGAGGAGCGTTTTCGCCGGATCTTTGAGGAGTGTGGCGTCGGGATGGCCGTGATGGATCTCGACATGCGTTTCCTCCAGGCGAATCCGGCCTACTGCCATTTTCTCGGTTACACGGAAGAGGAACTCAGGACGATGACTGAGCGTGAACTCGTCTTTGGGGATGATCTACCTGAATTCGATCATTGTTTGGAGGAAGTCCGCCAGGGGCGAAAACGAATCCTGGATCTCGATAAGCGCTGCATCCGCAAGGATGGCCGTATCGTCTGGGCGCATCTGACCGGGGTCTTCCCCACTACGAATGGTACCCCTGCTTACTGCGTGGCGGTTATCCAGGACATCACCGCACGCAAACATGCTGAAGAGGAGGTGCAGAGAAGAGACCGCTTCTACCGTTCGCTCATCGAGAACTCCTCCGACAACATCACCGTACTCAATGAGCAGGGAGTGACACTCTTTCAGAGCCCCGCCATTTACCGTCAACTCGGCTACACTCCGGACGAACTGGTCGGCAAAAACAATGTCGGCCTGATTCATCCGGCCGATCGCCCCCGGGCGACAAAGCGATTGCTCGAGACCCTGCGCCGCGGAGAGACGAAAGCGCCGCAGCATCTCCGCTTCCACTCCAGGGACGGCTCGTGGCGGATCCTGGAAACCGTGGGCAAACGCTTCGTGGATGATACCGGCAGAATCGTGGGCATCTTCAATACGCGGGACGTCACCGAACGGGTCATCGCCGGTGAACTCATCCAGCGCGCCAAGCAGCAGGCGGAAGCGGCAAACGCTGCAAAGGATCGCTTCCTCGCAGCGCTGAGCCATGAGTTACGAACTCCGCTCACGCCGGTGGTAGCGTTGCTTCCCGACCTGCTGCAGACCCCGGACATCCCGGAACACGTCCGGGCCGACCTGGCGATGATCAAACAAAATGTCGATCTGGAGACCCGGCTGATCGATGACCTGCTCGACCTGACGCGGATCACGCAGAACAAGGTGCACCTCAATCGCCAGAAGATCGACGCCCACGAGTTACTCCAGAGCACGCTCGAAATCGTGCGCAGCGATGCGGACGCAAAGAAGATCCGCGTAGAGCTGGATTGGCTGGCGAAAGAGCACCACATCTGGGGCGACCGGGTGCGCCTGCAACAGGTGTTCTGGAACCTGCTCAAGAACGCGATCAAGTTCTCGCCACCCCAGAGTACCATCCGGGTCACGTCGGCCAACCCCGAGCCCGGCAAGATTCGGATTACTGTCCACGATGAGGGACAAGGGATCGAGCCCGAGCAGTTGCCACGGATCTTTGATGCGTTTGTCCAGACAATCTCCGGGAGCGGCCATCAGTTTGGAGGGCTTGGCCTGGGGCTGTTCATCTCCCGGGCCATGGTGGAACAACATGACGGCGCGATCTCAGCCGAGAGCGGTGGTCCCGGAAAGGGCAGCTCATTCCACGTGACCCTGACGGCGGTGCCAGAGGAGGCGATGCCGAGTGTAGAGCCGGCGTCGCCGAGCCAGCTCCGTGTTTTTCATCCGCTACGGATTCTGCTGGTGGAAGATCACGAGACTACCCGGGAAGTGCTGACGCGGCTCCTCAAGCGGCAGGGGCATACCGTGCTATCTGCACAAGGCGTACAGGAAGCACTGACGGTCGCGGACAAGAACCGCGTGGATATCGCGATCAGCGATCTCGGGCTGCCCGACGGAAGCGGGCTGGACCTGATGCCGAAGCTCAAGAGCCGATATGGTCTCAAAGGAATCGCGGTGAGCGGCTACGGCATGGAGGGCGATTTCAAACGCAGCCGAGAGGCCGGTTTCGATGCGCACCTCGTCAAACCGATCGATTTCAAACGGCTCCAGGTGGCGCTACAGGAAGTCGCGCCTGAGTTTGAAGATACGAAGCCCCCTTCGGCCAGCTGAGCGGCACGGTGTTTGTGGCGCGAGGAGCTGCTGGTGCAATGCACATCTGGACAGCAGTACACCTCTCCAGATAGTTAATCGGCACGTCATTTATGCCGCCGGCCTCCTTACGGCACGAATGACAATGAAACCGGCAAGTGTCTACGCCACGGGTGGCAAAAGCGGCACGGATTTTGTGAATTTTATAATTACCAGAATCCGCGGCACGGCCGTTGCTTTTTCAATCTGTATGATGACGCTCTCCCGCTTGGCCGCAGACCACGAGCCCGGGCCGGTCGAAAAAGACTCCGCTCAGGCGGCCAATAGCCCCCATTGTTACTCGGTCACGATCTTTACACAGCGCTGGAAGGAAGTACGTGATTTTTACGTAGATATTTTGCGCGCCAATGTCCTCAGTGAGCGCACGGATCGCTATTGCGAGATCGAACTCGGCGGGATCCCGCTGACGATCCGGAAGTGTGAACACGGTGAAATGGTGAGCTACTTCCACCTCTATATCTCCATGAAGAACCGGGAAGACGTCCTCTCGGAACTCCGTCAGCGTGGCATCATCGTGACCACGGTGGGGCCGTACACAAATTTCCGGGATCCCGAGGGGCGCGTGATCAAACTTTCCGAGGAGAAGACCATCGTCTCCTGACCCTCACCCAAGCCCGGGAGGTGAGAGCCTCCCGAAGCCCCCAACACCACCACATGCAGGGCGGGCCGGTTTTTCAGCCGGCCCGCCTTCTATTTTCCAAGGATCAGGCGCCAGCTGTAACCCTCTCAGGCCCAGCGTAAATATTCATCGCGCGGCCACGGATGAAACCGGCAAGCGTCTGACCGCTCTCCCGGGCAAACTCCACCGCCAGACTACTGGGAGCCGAGATGGCGGCGACGATGGAAAGGCCCGCGCTGTACGCCTTTTGCATCATCTCAAAGGAGGCGCGTCCGCTCAGGAGGACGATGTGATCGTGAAGCGGCACCTTTTTCTCCAGCAGCGCCCAGCCAATGAGCTTGTCCAGGGCATTGTGCCGCCCGATATCTTCGCGCACCTCAAGGAGATCCCCGTCGAGAGTGAACAGGGCACAGGCGTGCAATCCGCCGGTACGGTGAAAGGTCTCCTGTCGCCGGGAAAGTTTGCGGGGGAGCGAGAGGATGACTTCACCGGACACACGCGCCGAGTTGGTGAGCGGTTTCCTGCGCCGGAGCACGGCATCGATCGATGCTTTGCTGCAGACTCCGCAACTCGCAGAAGTGAAAGTGTACCGGGTCAATTTCGAGGAATCAAAGCTGCCGGGGTGTGTCAACCCGATATCCACCACGTTTCCTTTGCCCGCAGCTCCCGGCACGACGCATGTCGTGATATCAAACACTTCTTTCGCAGACTTGATAATGCCCTCGGAAAGGGCGAAGCCGGCCGCGAGCTCCCGGTCATGGCCCGGTGTGCGCATGACCACGGCAAGGCTCTGCCCTTCCACTCGGATCTCCAGCGGTTCCTCCGCAGCGATCTCATCGGGTCGCGCCTGGATTTCACCTGCGTCGTACCGCAGCAGTTCAAAATGCGAAGTCATGGGGATAACAAGTATTCAGTACTCAGTTATCGGTTATCAGTAATCAGTGGAGCTGAATATAGGGCACGCTCCCGGTATTCGGGTGAGCGTGTGAGTACTGGGTACTGAACTCGGCTTTGGCTTATTCCTGCAGGCGCCGTCGAAGAAAGGATGCTCCGGCTCTGGCAACCAGGTGGCGCAGAGAAAGGTTTCCGGCGGTCGTCTGGCGTCTTGAAAATCCCCGATGATACCTATCGCATCTCGCGAGATACGCTGGCGATCATGAGGTGATCGCTGGCGCATCACGCATGATGCGCCAGGTATCTCGCATGATCTCTGGGGTATCATGAGATGATGCTTCAGGAATGAAGAGATGATGTCTGGAGTATCACGCGTGATACTTGGGGGATCATATGATGATCGCTGCGCGATCACGCGAGATCCCCCGGGTATCAGGTGATGATCCCCAGCCGATCAAGCGAGATGCGCCAGAGGTCATGCGTGATAGCGCAGGGATCATCGTTGATGCGCGGGAAATCACGCCAGATACCGGCGGTATCATCGCTGATGCGCTGTGCATCTCGCGAGATGCACGAGGTATCTCATGAGATTCTCGGGAGATCTCGCGAGATGCAGGGGGGATCTCCACCGATACGGCGAAGATCATGTGAGATGTGGGAGGTATCTCTCGTGATTGCGAGTGCTGCATGAGCTATCGCGGCAGCAGGGCGCTCTATGTCCGGCGCTGTCCTGGCAATTCCCAAGGCACAGTTTGTCATCCGCGCCTCGATGAAATGGCCGCCCCAAAGCGAGGCAGAATCAGCTGAGTACTTCTCCTTTTTCAACCCGCACCCACGCATTGTAATCGGGCACACCACCATGTGCATCCACGACTCCACGGCGGATGATCGTATTTCCCTCGGGCCAGAGGACCTGAAGATTTCCGGGAGCAATCGGTGCAATGAAAACGCGGCCTTCATAGCGTCCGAGATCATTCACTAGGGTGATCCGGTCGCCGCTGCAAAGGTGCAGACGGGCGGCATCTTCACCGCTTATGAAGATGGCATCACGGGCTGCGCCGGTAAGTGGATCAATCTCGGCATAGATCAGCGAATTGAACTGTTTGCCGCGGCGCGTGCTGACGTGGAAACGCTCACCATCCCCCGCTGAGGAAGACGACTTCTCCGGAACTGCCACGATGCGGAATCGCGCGCGGCCGTCAGGAGTGGGGCACACGCCATCCGCGCAGAGATGCGGGCCACCATACTGGAAGGCATCACCGGTGGTGCGCAGATGCTGGATGCCATCGTAGAACGGCACCACGCGGGCGATCTCCTCACGCATTTCCCAACCGGTTTCGCATCCGAGCAAATGAGCGCGCTCGGGATAGGTGGCAGCCGCGAGTTCACGAAGGATCTTCCACTCCGCCCGCGCTTCACCGACCTGACGCGGGATCTCCGGGGAAAACATCACTCGCCGCTCAGTGCTCGTCTCCGTACCTCCATCATCCTGCTCATAGCGGGTCTTGGCGGGCAACAGGATGACCTCTTCCCCTGGCTCCAGGAACATCTGGTCGGTAAGAATAATATCCTGATGCACCCGCAGCGGCACATGAGCCAGAGCACGAGCGACGTAATCCGGCTCGGGCAAGGTCCGGAGGAAATTCCCGCCGAGGCAGTAGAGCAGATCCAGCTCTTCCCGGGCACACGCCTCGACCATTTCGGTGGCCGTAAGCCCCGGCCAATCGGGAATCGGAAAACCGTATTGCTCCGCAAGCTGCGCACAGTTTTCCGGCGTGATCGGTTTCGTTCCCGGCAACGCCGTGGAATATGCGCCCATCTCCGCTCCGCCCTGCACGGATGAATGCCCGCGGATCGGCATCACTCCGCATTTGTCGCGTCCGAGCCATCCCTGCGACAGCGCCAGGTTCAGGATCATCGTTACCCCATCTGCGCCCCACGGGTGCTGCGTAATGCCCATACTCCAGACGAGCACTGCGCTTTTTGCATTGTGCACCAACTCCGCAAACTCGCGCATCGCCTTCCGGTCCAGCCCCGCCACACGCTCCAGCGTCTCAAATTTCAGATCTGAGATCTGAGATTTAAAACTCTCCCACTCGCTCGTGTGCTCCCGGATGAACTGTTCATTCACCCAGCTTTCCTCCACGAGGATCTTCAGCACACCGGAGAGGAATGCAATGTCTCCTCCCTGCGTCACCGGGAACCAGTAGTCCGCGATGTCCGTTCCGAAGAATGCGCTATCCGCATTCGACGGCACCCAATAGCGGCGCATTCCGGGTTCGAGCAGCGGATTCACCAGGACGACTTTCGTCCCGAGCTTCTTCGCTTCGTGGAGGTATTTGGTGGAGACCGGCTGATCGTTCGCCGGGTTGGAGCCGAAGAAGATGACGAGATCGGAGCCGTACCAATCGCGATATGAGCAGGTGCTCGCAGCCACTCCGAGCGAGGCTTTCATCGCGGCGCCGGATGGCGAATGGCAGAGGCGTGCGGCGTTATCGACATTGTTTGTGCCGAGGAAACGCGCGGCCTTCTGCGCCATATAATAAACCTCGTTGGTGACGCCGCGGGAGGTCACGAAAAAGGCGAGCCGCCGCGGGTCGCGTCCGCGGATGCGCCGTGCAATCCGCTCATATGCTTCCTCCCAGCTGATCCGGCGAAATCCGGCATCCCCTTTCTCGCGCACCATCGGATACGGGAGGCGCCCGAGCGCGCGGAGTTCGGCATTGTTCATCCCGCGCAGCGACTCCACATCCGTCAGCTTCCGGATATCCAGCGCTGGCATCGTGTTGAGACGCAGCAGGTTCAGGCGCGTCATGCAGAGATGCGGCCCCTGCACGGTCCAGTCCTTCAGTCCCGCTACACCGAGCGCACATCCGTCACACACACCCCGGCTCAGCACTTGCCACGCGTACGGAAGATTGTCCCGGTTCTCCCACACTACCTTCGCCA
>CBINJX010000127.1:0-9005 GCA_966251085.1 uncultured Verrucomicrobiales bacterium | reverse complement strand
GTCCTCGAATCACCGACGCATGCGCCAATGGATCTTCAGCGTCAGTCATTTGTCCTGGCACTTACAGAGATTGTTCGTCACTACCGCAGGCTGATCTCCTACGCGGCAAACCTGTAGTTGCTATACGTTTTTGCCGGACATCGGCGCGGGTAAATATGCACTTCGCTCCTCATGATAGCAGTGCGTGTGCTGGAGCCAGGGTAGGCGCGGATACTGTTTTTTTAGAGTGGAGATTGGTGTGTTCCGGTAGAATTTTGCATACAAACGGTGTGCTAGCGGTTATTGCGATAGCACCCTAGCCATGAACAAAACTCTCGCGGTTTCGGCTGTTGCTCTTGGTCTGCTCCTCATCGGTCACACTCCCTCGCACGGCGGTCAGGTCGTGGAGGTTACAGAGGAAGTAACGGAAGTTGCTTTCGATCCGTTTGCCAAAGGAACCTTCGAGCTTCAGGTGCTCGGAGGCGCCTTCTTCGCCTTCAATCATCAACCCCATGTCGATTATGCAATCGGCACACTCCGGGCAGGATGGATGCTGTACACGCCGCAGGGCGATGGTTGTCTCCGCGGGAATCTCGAATTTCTCGTCGAGGTTTTCGGTGGGGGGATTTTTGAGGGACCTGGTGACGGACTCGTTGGAGGTTCGCTTCTGCTGCGCTACAACTTCGTTCAGCCGGAGGCTTCCGTGGTTCCGTATGTCCAGATCGGTGCCGGCGGATTGTATAGCGATGCTCATGAGGATGAAGACCAGCGGGTGATGGGCTCTGCCTTCGAGTTCAGTCTCCAGGCTTCCCTGGGTCTCCAATTCTTTCTCAGTGACCGGTGCGCCATCACCGTGGAGGGTGGCTATCGGCACATCTCCAACGCTGGCATCTCCGAGCGTAATCTCGGCGTAGATTCGCTCGGTGGTCACTTGGGTGTGAGCTTCTTTTTCTAGGCTGTTGTAGAATGAGAGAGGCCCGGCGGCCTCAGTATTTCCACTGCCGCCGCCGGGCTCTTGTCTTGCGGGTCGGTATGTGTCGGAAGCAGCCTTTCAACTCCTATACGGCCAGCTGGTGAGTGCCTTCACTTGATCCAGAACCGGTGCCATCCCGGGAAAACCAGGGGTGATGCCTGCGAAGATTTGCTTCCTCCCTAGGCGGACGGAAGCGCTTAAAGGGAACACCTGCCGAGCGAAGATGCGATTCTCCTGCGAAGAGGAGAAAAGTAGAACCACCCCCAGAAGAGAGGAGTGGAGCGGGTGACGCGACTCGAACGCGCGACATCTTCCTTGGCAAGGAAGTGCTCTACCAACTGAGCTACACCCGCATGGGCTCCGAAGAGGCGGTGAAGATAGGAAGAGGTACGGCAGGGTGCAAGAGGTTTTTGTAAAAAACTGAAGTTTTTGCAGAGAGCCGAGGTGATTGAGGGCGTAGAGGTGCAGGCCGACGGCAAAACGAGATAGAAATCGGTTCTGATGCGACCGGAGCCGCAGTGGGGTGGGATTTAGTTCGGCAGTCACGATTGCTCGTTTGAGCGGTCGAAACCGGAGACGGATCTATGAAACCAATCGTTGTTCCCCTGTCGGGACATACACTCCTCAAGGCAGTTTTTGTCTGCGCGCTGTCATTCACCGCCGCATTTGCACAGGAGTTGTCACCACCAAGCGAAAAGGACGGGAAGGAGCCCGGTGGCGACGGGGCCGATTCGATCAAGATCAAGGAGTTGAACGTCAAAGGTCCTGTCCAAGCTGCGATGGTGGGACATGTGTTTCGCCCGGAGCAGAAGGAGCCGACCCCAGAGTTGATCTCCCAACTCAAGCTGCCGCCGGGATTTGAGATCTCCGTGTTTGCCAAAGGTCTCGAGCGACCGCGAATGATGGCGGTCGGGCCAAATGGGGACGTCTATGTCACCCGCCGCGATCCGCACAATGATGTACTCAGGCTCAGCGATAAGGATGGGGATGGTAAAGCTGAGGCGGTCGAGACAGTGATCAAACAAAAGCACTCGCACGGCATCGCGATCCGCGACGGCTATCTCTATCTGGCAGCGGTAAGGGAACTCTTCCGTGCTCCGCTCAAAGAAGATGGGGGTGTTGGTAAGCTTGAGACAATTTTCGATGATCTTCCCGATGCTGGGCAGCATCCAAACCGGACCATCAGATTCGGCCCGGACGGCAAGGCCTACCTGAGTGTCGGTAGTACCTGCAACGCGTGCGCGGAGACAAATGATGAGAATGCAACGCTGCTACAGGTGAATCTCGAGGATAAATCCCGACGGATCTTTGCCAGTGGCCTGCGCAATACCATCGGGTTCGACTGGCATCCGGAGACTGGTGATCTTTACGGGATGGATCACGGGATCGATTGGCTTGGAGATGAGGAGCAGCCGGAGGAATTGAACCTGATCCAGGAAGGGAAAAAGTACGGCTGGCCCTATGTGTACGCCAACGGGAAGCCGAATCCTGCCGATCTTCCACCAAAGGGGAAGACCTGGGACGAGTGGGCCAAGGAATCGGTAGATCCGGTGCTCTTGTATGAAGCGCATGCTGCTCCGATGGATCTGGTTTTCTACCGAGGAGATCAATTTCCGGAGGAGTTTCGGAACAGCGCCTTTGTGACCTTCCACGGATCTTGGAACAAGAAGAAGCCGAGTGGTTACAACGTGGCGGTTTTGAAATTCGAGAAGGGGAAGCCGGTGAAATTCGTGGATTTCATCACGGGATTCCTGATCGACGACAACAAGGCGCGATTCGGACGGCCGTGCGGTCTCGTACTTGCAAAGGACGGTTCGCTGCTGATGTCCGATGACGATGGCGGTGTGGTTTACCGGATTACCTACAAGAGCAAGAACTAGAGGTGCATTCCGTTGCGTGGTAAAACACAAAGATCCGCCTCCGGGGAAAGGTGGCGGATCTTTCGGGCTTCCTCCGAGTGGAGGAAGTGGAGCGGGTGACGCGACTCGAACGCGCGACATCTTCCTTGGCAAGGAAGTGCTCTACCAGCTGAGCTACACCCGCATCGGTGAGGCGGTTACAATAGAAAACTGCGGCCGCTCCGCAAGAGTTTTTCGCAAACTTTTTAAAGAAACTTCATGCCTCCTCACGGCGGTTTGCGATCGCCGTTGCGATAGCTTGCAGTTGCGCGGTTTCTTCCGCGCTCCAATCGTGTGCCGAAGCTTTTGCAATCCCGAGCACACCCCGGAGTTCGCCGCCGTCTGTCAGTATTGGCACGGCGAGTGAACCTTCCATGCCTGTTGCCTTCGCTCCCGGGCGGGCCTGACCGGAGGTATCGGTCTGGAGATTGCAGATGGTGATCGGTTCCCGGCGCTCGGCTGCCAGTCCAGCGATCCCTTTGCCAATCGGTACCGTGTCCACAATCTGTGCAACTTGCGGAGGAATGCCGATCGAGGTGGCGAGCCGGAGAACACCTTCGCGGAGAAGATGGATGGTGCCTGCCTGACAGGTGAAATGCTCGATGGTGGCTTTCAGGAGCTGTTCGAGGGGGGCTGAGGGGATGAGTTGCTCGAATTTTGGAGGGAGGGAGGATGTGCTCATGATGATGTGGATACGGAATGAATTGGGGCGAGTGAATGCCGAATTCAGAATGAGACTTGCATGAGCAGGGGCTCGATACAGGGGGGATTTCCACCTGCACTTGGCAACTGCGCGTGGAGAGACCACAGTGTGCCCCTTTCCGATGGTCCCTAACCGCCTCAAGCAGATTCTCGACGTCAAGCAGCAGGAAGTCGCACGCATTCTCCCGCGCGCGGAGCATCTCCGGGCTGCCGCCCTTCAGCGAAATGATTTTCGCCCATTCGCGTTGGCCTTGGACCGCGGGCCGGACGCTCTTGGTCTGATTGCCGAGGTGAAGAAGGCCAGTCCGTCTGCGGGCGTGATTGCTGAAAATTTCGATCCCGTCGCGATTGCGCGTGCCTACGAGGATGCCGGCGCACATGCGATCTCCGTGCTCACCGATGAGCAGTTCTTTCAGGGGAGCCTCGCGTACATGACCAAGGTCCGTGAAGCGGTGTCGCTGCCGGTGTTGCGCAAAGATTTCATCAGATCTACGAGGCTTCCGTAGCGAAGGCGGATGCAATCCTGCTGATCGTGGCCGCACTGGAGCAGAGCCAGCTCGAGTCGCTCTACAAGACTGCGGAGCTGTGTCAGCTAGACGTTCTGGTAGAGGTACATACTCGTGAGGAACTCGAACGTGCACTCGATATCGGGGCGAAACTGATTGGGATCAATAACCGGAATCTGACCACGTTTGAGGTGGATCTAAAGGCGACCGAAGAGATCAGCGAAGAGGTTCCGGAAGGGGTGATTCTTGTCAGTGAAAGCGGATTGAAAACACGGGAGGACTCGCAGCGCGTATTCGCAGCCGGGTGTAACGCGATTCTGGTGGGAGAAAGTCTGATGCGGACTGGCGATATAGCCGCACAGACGAGGGAGTTGCTTTCGGTTTCCGCTTAGAGGCGAGGGATGATTACTGCCGGACGGCCTGCGGTTCATCGAATCGGGGCCAGATGGGCAAGGTGGCAGCGGCTGCAGTGAATCAGAGGAGCCGCTGCCCTTTCCTCACCTGCGCCGGTCTCTCGTAATCCCCCGTGCATCTCTGGAAACAGCCCGGCGGTTTCCAGAAACCCACCCGCTGTTTCTGGTAATGCAGCCGCGGTAAATAGAAACCCGCTGGCGGTTTCTTAAAACACCCGGCCGGTTTATAGAAATGCACGGGCGGTTTATAGAAATGCACGGGCGGTTTAAAGAAACAGGCTGGCGGTCTATAGAAACACCTTGGCTGTTTCTAGAAACAGAGCGCGCTGAAATGACATGCCGCCGAAGTGTTTCCAGAAACCGAGCAGCTGTTTCCGATAAACCGCCGCCGGGTTTCTATTGATCGCCGGAATCGAAAGATAAACCGCCGGAAGTGAACCGATAAACCGCCGCTGCCGTTCTATAAACCGCCAGAGGTGTACTGGCTTTTTGGGCGTTTCGGAGGGCTGCCAGAGCCATTTGCTCTATCTTTGCGGAAGCGGAGGAGGGAGTTGCGGAAAGGGGAGGAGGAGTCCAACACAGAAGGCGGTCGCCAATGTAAACAGCGCGCCCGAAAGGAAGATCCGGGCAACGGGCAGTGCGCTAAAAGCAATGGCCGAATCAACATCCATCATCTCAAGGAGGGGACGCTGTAAACTGAAGTGAAACCGGTAATAGAGTGCAGCAAGAGCGCTGATGATGATTGCATGCACTCCGAAGCACCCTGCCCAGAGAAGCTTGCGCCGCTGGCGGCGTGCGAACATCGCGGCTAGCGGCCCTGTGGCTAAGAGCAGTCCAAAGTAACCAGCGATTCGAAACCGGAACAAAATCGGGTCGAGGGGGCTGAACGACGTAAATGACACCTCACTTCCCATCGGAGCTATGAGCCATTGCGCCAATGGGAACGCAAAATAGAATCCGCCAATACAGCCGATCAGGAACAGTTCTGCGGCCAACCCGGGAAGAAGCTTTTTCACAACCATGCGTTCTGTCGATGTGCAGGAGTTCCCCAATAAAGGAAAGGTTGAATCTCCTGTCGTTCGTTGAGAGTCGAAAGAGCCGGAACCATCGAGGCGATCATCGCCATTGACACCTATAGACGACTGGTCTAATCTGCCTCACGTCAGATGAGCACAACCACGAAAGAGCGAATCCTGGATGCCGCGGAAGAGATCATGCTCGCCAAGAGTTTCCACTCAGTTGGGCTCAATGAGATCCTTTCCGCGGTGAAGGTGCCGAAGGGGTCGTTCTACCACTATTTTGATTCCAAGGAGCAGTTCGGAGTCGAGTTGCTGCGGCATTATACGCAGGAGCATACCGCTCTGCTGAAGCGGGTTCTCTTCAGTCCGGACCTCGATCCGCTGGGGCGTCTCGAAGCTTATTTCAACGGAGCCATTGCGCGGATGATGGAGTGTGGATGCGGAAATCTTTGCCTGGTGTCGAAGCTCGGTGCCGAGGTGGCTACGTTCAGCGAGCCGATGCGCCAGGTGCTCACGGATGCCATGACCGAGTGGCGGGCCATTTACGAAAAGGTGGTGCGTGACGGCCAGGAGCAGGGAGGGATCCGCAAGGATCTCGATCCGGCGCTGGCGGCGGCAATCATCCACGATATCTGGCAAGGCGCGATGAATCGCCGGCAGATCGAGCGTTCCGTCGCACCTCTCCGCACGGCTGCTGACTTTCTCCGAACCTATCTGGCTGCAGTCTGAACTGAGCCTCTTTTTTTAACCTGTAACTATACGACTGGTCTAATCAGAGACCCTGATGCCATGAACCTGACCGACTCTCATCCTTGCCATTCATCCCGCAGCACTGCCTTTGTGCAGCCGTCGTGCGCCCAATACCGTCAGCTGAAGCTCGACGTTCGGCAGCGCCTGATTGCCAGATTCCAGGATGCGATGCCGGTCGTTCTGATCCGGCGCGCTGTGGACGAGGCGGAACAGGCGGCGCTCACCACGGAGTTCCCGCATCTTTTCTTGCCCGAACTCGCAGCAGAGCAGGTGAATCGGATCTCGGAGGCGATCGGTTACCGGCCGGTTCACAGCACTACAGCGAGTCCGGCGATTTCCGCAGCGTAAGAGTGGAAGTCTGTCATGTGACAGTATTCGGGGGAGCCTTCGGAAGCTGCGGGCTTACAAATTACGTTTCTCCAACATTCAACCAACGAACAACACAATGAAGCCAATCACTGTAACTGACGATAATTTCGACCAGATCGTTGCTGCGAGTACGCAGCCTGTTCTCGTGGACTTCTGGGCGCCGTGGTGCGGCCCTTGCCGGATGCTGGCGCCGGTCCTCGACGAGATTGCGGCGGAGCAGGAGGGACGGGCCGTTGTCGCAAAGGTCGATGTCGATCAGAATCCGAAGGTCGCACAGCGTTTCGGAATCAAGGCGCTGCCGACACTGCTCGTTTTCAAGGGCGGTGAGGTGGTGGACAGCATCCAGGGGCTCGCTCCAAAGACGAAACTCACTGCGGCGCTGGCGGTGTAAGCGCTATTCTACAAACTGGATCATGAGGCTATGAGCGAATCCAAAGTGGCGCTCGTCACGGGCGCAAACAAAGGCATCGGCTTTGAGGTCGCGCGGCAGTTGGCCGCGCGGGGGATGCGGGTCTATCTGGGAGCACGAAACCGGGAAGCCGGTGAAAAGGCGGTGGCGCAGATCGGGGGAGAGGCACGCCTGCTCCTCATGGATGTGTCCGACGAAGCGAGTATCGCAAAAGCGGTAAAGGAGCTGAGCAGTCAGACTGATCGGCTCGACGTGCTCGTGAACAACGCGGGTATCGTGCTCGATTACGAAAAGAGTCTGTTCGACCTGACCTCTGACACCCTTCGCAAGACACTAGCGACAAATCTCTTCGGGCCGTTGCTCGTCTCACAGTCGGTGATCCCGCTGATGCGGAAGAGTGATTCCCCGCGAATCGTAAATGTCTCCAGCGGGGCCGGGCAGCTCTCGGGAGAACTGCAGAGTTGGGCACCTGCCTATAGTATCTCGAAGACCTCGCTGAACGCCCTCACCCAACAGCTCGCAGCGGCGCTGCCGGAGTTTGCTATTAACAGCGTCTGCCCCGGCTGGGTCCGTACCGACATGGGCGGTCCCAATGCAACACTCTCCGTGGAGGAGGGGGCCGACACCATCGTCTGGCTCGCCACGGAAGCTCCGCAATCGCTCACAGGGAAATATCTCCGCGACCGGCAGGCTATCGAATGGTGAGCACAGCCGGAGTGACAGACGAATTCTCACTTCACCACATTTCCACCCAAGCAACCCAACCTGAATCAACATGAGTAACACAACCAACATCGCAGCCCCTGATCTCACCCAACGGCCTCCTCGCAGCGCACGCGTCCGCCTCGGCGGTTATGCACTGCTGCCTCGAATGCTCGACAAAGGCCGTGCGGCGATTGCCGGTAAAAACGGGGAGTATCATTACAACTGCCCGCTCGATCAGCACTTCGTGAACTTCGTCGATATCGACGCCGATGCGCTGAAGGAACAGCTCGCCGCTGGCAAAGGCGATGGCGAGATCCTCGAGTGGATCAATGCAAACGCGAAGAGCAAGCGCACGCCTTGGGAGATCGAGCAGTGGAGCCACTTCCAGGAGACCCGCGTGGTGGGCGATGTGGAGTCGCGTGAGTTTTTCCATGGCATCCACAAGCAGGTCGCTCCGAATCGTGAGGACATCGCGACATGGGCGGATATCCTGGATCTCGACGACTATGTCAGCTTCGGCGGTAAGGCCTAATTGAAATAGCGGTGGAATCCCCGGAGTGCTCCGGGGATTCTTCCCTGCTCAAGGCGCCTGCCTGAACAGGTTGCCCTCTTAATCGTAATCCGAATCTTACTCGTAATCTCTCTGGAGGAAGCCGGCTGGAAAGGGGATTACGAGTACGATTAAGAATTGTTCCTCCGAGGGGACGGCCAACCCTCCGGAAAGCGCGATTCGCTTATAAAAGGGACGCTGCCTGCTTCGGCTTCGCTCGGATTTCGGAAAGGGTGCCGGGCAAAAAGAATGGGGGTCGCTGCATCCCGCGGGCGCGTAAAGACGTAAAGCGACAGTCCCAAAGCCATGAGCAAGATCGCTTTCATCACAGGTTGTTCCTCGGGTCTGGGCCGCGCATTGGCTCAGGCTGCAGTCCAGAAGGGGTATTCTGTCGCTGCGACCGCGCGGAAAGTGGAGGATCTCGAGGAACTGCAGGAGCAGTATCCCGGGCAGATCCGGGGCTTTGTTCTTGAGCTTACTAATCCCTCTACAATCCGAACTGCAGTACAATCTGCACACGAGCAGTTTGGCCGGATCGATGTGCTCATCAGCAACGCGGGAAGAGGATTGCTGGGAGCCTTGGAAGATCTTTCCGAAGATCAGATTCGCCAGAATATCGAGGTGAATCTCTTGGGGCCCATGCATCTGATACGCGCTGCACTACCCATTTTCCGGGCGCAACGTGCGGGTGTGATCGTGAATATTTCCGCGCTGGCTGCATTCGCGAATCAT
>CBINJX010000126.1:0-9010 GCA_966251085.1 uncultured Verrucomicrobiales bacterium | reverse complement strand
TGCCGGCTTCTTGCTTTCCTGGGTCATGGCGTTGCCGACCGCCATCTACTGTGCCGTTCGCCGCCGCACGCTGGGCGATTATGTATTCTCCGCTCTTAGCGTCTTCGGTCTTGCGATTCCCACTTTTCCGGAAACTTCGCCCAGCGGCTCATGGCTTCCTTCGGCCCACAACGTCTACGTCGATCTCAACTTTGCTCATACTCGGATCGGGGCATTGCTTGTTACCGTTCTCGTACTGATTGCAGCGGGCTATACCCTGCGCCACGCCCGCAACCTCGCAAGCCTGATGCGCCCTGCATTGGCTTTGATTTGCCTCGTTCTAGTCCAGTCCGCTCTTGGGATGTTTGTGATCTGGCACCTGAAGCCGAAAACTCTCACCACGTTCCATGTGGTCAACGGTGCGGCTCTGCTGGCTGTCACTCTTCTCCTCGCGCTGCGTGCATCGAAAGCAGCGCGTGTTTCGCGGGATCTGCAGCCTGCTAACTCTTTGCAAACGTGAGTCACCCTACTCAAGATATCGCCGCGCTTTCCATGGAATTGCCTCCCGTCGAACAGGAGCAGCATCTCGTCAGCGACCTGCTCACGCTCACGAAAGCGCGCCTGAGCTTCCTCGTCGTAATTACTACGTTTGTTGGCTATTGCATGGGGGTGACTGAGGGTGTGGATTGGCTGCAGCTCGTCCACGCCGTAATCGGAACTACCCTCGCTGCTGCCGCCGCTGCAGTGCTCAACCAGGTCGTCGAGACGAACGTTGACCGTCTGATGGAGCGCACGCGGCATCGTCCCCTGCCGGCAGGGCGAATGAAGCCAGCCACCGCTTTCTTCCTGGGAGTCATGCTGGCCGTTGTGGGCGTTGCGTATTTGTGGATTCTGGCGAATCCGATGAGCGCTTATCTGGCAGCTGCAACGGTCATCATTTATTTGGCGTTCTATACGCCGCTGAAGCGGAAGACTGCTTTCTGCACCGTGGTGGGAGCTGTTTCCGGCGCGATCCCTCCGGTGATCGGCTGGACCGTGGCGCGCCCCTCTCTCGATCTCGGCGCGTGGGTGCTGTTTGGAATTCTATTCACGTGGCAGATGCCGCACTTCCTGGCGATTGCCTGGATGTACCGGGTTGAATACGCACAAGCGGGCTTCGTGATGCTGAAACGCGATGACCGTACCGGGTCGGCTACAGCGATTCAAAGCCTGGCATTTACCGTTGCCCTTACCGCGATCACGATCATTCCGTTCTTCGCTGGTCTGAATGGAGTGATCTACCTGATCGGAGCACTGCTGCTCGACGCGGTGATGCTCGTTTTTGCCGTGCAGTTCCTGATGGAGCGCACCCGCGTGAGCGCGCGGCGTCTATTCTTCGCCTCGATCATTTTCCTGCCTGTTCTCCTCGGACTCATGGTTCTTACCAAGTCGTGAACATCAAGCATCTGATCTCTGCCGCGGTCCTGATTCCAGCGGTCCTTCAACTTTCTGCCTGTAAGCGGAACTCTGATGCCCCTTTTGAGGTGCTGCAAGCACCTGAAGGAAGCATCCGAAAACTTCAACCATTATGGGCATTGCCCGATTTCAAGCTGACCGAGCGTTCGGGACAACCCGTGAGCCTCGCAGATTTGAAAGGGAAAGTCTGGGTCGCGGATTTCTTCTACACGACGTGTCCCGGACCTTGTCCAATGATGACGAGTCGTCTGAGCGATCTACAGAAGCAGCTTGGCGACGAACAAGATATCCGTCTCGTTTCGATCTCGACCGATCCGGTCAAAGACACGCCGGAAGTGTTGAAGCAATACGCAGAGAAGTTCGGCGCTTCCGAGCGGTGGCTTTTCTTAACTGGAGACAAGGAGCATATCTTCCGCCTGGCAAACGACGGGTTCAAACTCAGTCTCGTGGAAGATCCATCCGCTGAGGAACCGATCACCCATAGCACAAAACTCGTCCTGGTGGACCGCACGGGCACAGTTCGAGGGTTCTATGAGGGAATCGGTGAAGAGAATACTGCGGAGATCGTCAAAGATGCTCGTCGCCTCCTGAAAGAAAAGCTGTGAGCGTCCAAGATCTTCCGGCGGTAAACGCCGCACTGAATGGCTTGAGCACGATCTTCCTCCTGCTGGGGTATATCTTCATCAAGCAGGAACGAAAGAGTCAGCACGGTCTGATGATGGGTGCTGCCTTCGTGACGTCGTGTATCTTCCTGATCTTTTACGTCGCTCATAAGATCATGGTCCGCGGTGTGCACACACCGTTCGGAGGAGAGGGCGCATGGAGGCCGGTTTACTACGTGATGCTGATCAGCCATATCATTCTTGCTATGGCGATCGTTCCGCTGGCGATCTCCAGTATGAGATTGGCTTTGAAACAACGTTTCGAGGCGCATCGACGAGTTTCGAAGTGGACGTGGCCGATCTGGATGTATGTCTCGGTTACTGGGGTTCTCGTTTATTTCATGCTCTACCGCTGGTTCCCTGCGACGCATTGAACCTGAAGGGCAGTTGAGAATCGTGGAATGTGGGGTGCGAAAGAGTGCCGAAAGGTTTTCGTGAACTCACGCCTCAGATAGACGCCTGGCAGGTATTGGTTGATGTGTAACTCAAGGAATGGAGCGGAGAGTCACTCTTCGCCGTGATTCCCAACAACCGTTTCTGTGGAAAATTGAGATCTGCTGCCCAGGTGGATAAGTTTCAAATGATGGGCTGCTGGTCTGAGACGATGATCGCTGCACCAAGCGAAGAGGCACGTACCAGGGAAGGTGATTCATGGAACGATGGTCAAATGGGCCGGTGCCTGACAGCTCATTCCTGAACCACATTTCCGAGCTCCTGCACGACCGTTGCACGGCGGCAAAAGAAAAGCGGGCGCTCTTTGACGGAGCACCCGCTTCGAAATGCCGAATGTTTACGAGTGCCTATGCCGTGGCGCGATGGGCATCTGGAACCAACGCGCGGTCGCCGGCTTTCATCCAGACGCAGGCTGCAAACAGCAGCGTAAACAGCACATCGCTCATCAGCGTGTGGCGGTAGAACGACCACGTCGGCGGATAGCCGGGAAGGCCAACGGTTAGCGCCTGAATCCACCCTGCGAAGGTCTTCGTATAAGCAGGCTCCCCGATCCACGAGCCTGTGTTCGTGATGATATAGAAGATCACCGAGCTGGCGATGCTTCCTGCGATGAGGCCTGGGAAGTGTACACGATTGCGCATCCGGAAGCCGAGTTCGCAAATTAAACCCAGTGCGAGATACCGTGGGACAATCTCCCACGTGAGCATCGGCTGATGGTAATGGAAGACATTCAGAATGATGTCACTCAAGAGCAGTGAGCCGAGCGGCAACGCTACTGCTAGACGTTTCGGAAGACAAACCGCGCCGCAGAGCGCAATTGCTGCTACCGGGGAGAAGTTGTGAAGCCAGGTGAAGTCGTGGCTGCCCATCATCCCGAGCACCACACGATACGCGACCACGACCAGGATAAGAAATACGGCAGGAATCATGGGAATAGAACGTGGAGGACGTCGCCGGAGCGATCAATGCGAAAGAACAGCGAGTCCTGTGCCTGAGATCGCCCCTGAAAGCAAATAACGCTTGCGAGGGAGTCAAGCCTGCCTAGGATGCGCGGCCTTAGTTCTTTGCGAGATTAGAACTCGATAGCTGTCGGACGAAAGGAATTCCGTGAAAACCGGAGGCAGTTGCGCTGCTGTAACTGGATACAAATTCCCAGATGCCAATCTCGGGGCCTGAGGCCAGAGGTGAAGGCGGGAAAGAGGATCGGCGATGTGTTCCCTTGGGGACTACGCCGGGAAGCCAGGAGCCAGAACATTTTCCCCGACCGCTCTCATTCGCGCTGAGTTCGCCGCGGTTCAAACCGTGAGCGCATGCCAGCGTGGCAAAACTTCCTCGCAGAAAGGAAGAATGAGAGATCAGAACCCCCTCGCGTTCCGCCGTGCGCACTCGTGCACCGGTGTGGCGTGTCCTGGTCTCTCCCGTTGTACACACACCAACCGCCAGAGACCATTACATGAAGAACCTGCTCGTCCATGCTGCCGGCATTGCATCTGCCGTGTTTGCCATCTCCGCCCCGGCTAATGCCGCTTTGATCGATTTCGAAGATCTCAGTCTGGCGCCGAACTCCTACAATCAAACTGCCCCATTCAGCAGTGGCGGAGCGACCATTAGCAACTACTACGATTCAAAGTTCAATTACTGGGAAGGATTTGCGTATTCCAACATGGGGGATACCAGCACCTCCGGCTTCCTCAATATGTACAGCTCGTTCACGGGGAGCGGAGCAGGGGACTCGGACATCTTCGCGGTAGGCTACATCGGATATAGGGGGACCGTACCGGCTATCACGCTGCCAGAGGGGAACGATGTTCCACTTTCCATCGAAATCACGAATACCACCTACGCTGCGCTCTCTCTGCGCGACGGGGATAACATCGCCAAGAAATTCGGGGGGCCTACCGGAAACGATCCCGACTACTTCCGCCTCACGATCAGTGGTTTAGACGCCGCTGGAGCACTGCTCGGGACCGTGGATTTTTACCTGGCGGATTTCCGTTCAGCGGACAATTCACAGGACTACATCGTGGACACGTGGACCACTGTGGATATCAGCAGCCTCGGAAGTGGTGTCCGCCAGCTCACCTTCGCGCTCGAATCCTCGGACAATGGAGAATTCGGCATGAATACCCCGGCAAGCTTTGCGGTTGATAACGTTCAAGTCGTCCCCGAACCCGGATCATGCCTCCTTGTTGGTTTGGGTCTCGCCGGATTTGCTTTCACCCGTCCCCGCCGTCGTTGAGCCATGTGTAACCAGAAAAAGAAGCTGTCATTTGGTCTCGCGGCAACGGCTGCACTGCTGCTGCCTCTCTCGGCGCACGCGGGGAGTTATCCACCCCGTGCAGGGATCTCTGGATCAACTGCCGTCCATAAGAACGATTCCAGGATTGTTGGTTGGGCGACATCTGTTGTGAGTGGTACTCCCGGGCCGATGGCAATCGATGCGCCCGAATACGGAGATGTGGATTGGGGATGGCCAGGTGGAGCCGCCGCATTGGGACCGGCCGATGCCGATACAGATTCCTATCCGGCAGTGAGCCTCGGCGATGGCGGACAGCTCACACTCGGCTTTCTGAACCCGATTTACGACGGTCCTGGATTCGACTTTGCCGTGTTCGAGAACGGGATTTTCGAATCCCAGCTACAGGCCGCATTTCTCGAGCTGGCATTTGTCGAGGTAAGTTCCAACGGGACCGATTTTTTCCGTTTTCCTGCGATTTCACTGACGCAGACCCACACTCAGGTGGACTCTTTTGATCTCATCGATCCGACAGATATCCACAATCTCGCCGGAAAATATCAACGCGGGTACGGCACGCCTTTCGACCTTTCAGAGTTGCGGGGAATCAATCCGCTGCTGGATGTCGATGCCGTGCGTTTTGTCCGAGTGATCGATGTCATCGGATCGATCGATCCGGAGTATGGCAGCCGGGATTCGCAAGGACGACTCATCAACGATCCATGGTCCACGCCGTTTGCGACCGGCGGATTTGATCTGGACGCCGTCGCCGTGCTGAACCAGATCCCGGAGCCATCGCTCGGTGCATTGCTGCTAACTGGCGTGGGATGGTTCGGAGCACGTCGGCGGAGGCGCTGAAAGCTGTCTTCCCGGATATGAGGCGCGCCGCTTTCACTCTCGTCGAATTGCTCGTCGTCGTTGCAATCCTCGGAGTATTGGCGGCACTGATCATGGCAGGGGTGCGTGTTGCCGCCGAGGCGGGGCAGGCGACACGATGCACCTCGAATCTGAGGCAGCTCGCAACGGCAGCTCTGACCTATGCGGGAGATCATGATGGCGAGTTCGTTCCGGCTCAGGACCCCACGAATACCATCCGTTGGCACGGCACCCGGGCAGCGATTGGAGCCGAGTTCAGGCCGGACGAGGGGCCGCTGGCGCCGTACCTTGGCAAGGAAGGCCGTGTGAAACTCTGCCCTACTCTGCGTGACGTTTTGAGTGGTCACCAGACCTTCGAAGAGGGGACCGGCGGCTACGGGTACAATGCGGTGTATGTAGGGGGGAAACCCGGACGTCCGTACAATCCCGAGCGCCTGGTGAACATTCCAAGACCCGCCCAGACGGTGCTCTTCACCGACACCGCGTTTCCGAGAGAGTCAGGCCTTCAGGAGTACGCCTATTGTGAGCCTTTCCAATGGGTGGATGTGACAGGGCGGCTCAGGGGCCGCTTATCTGCCAGCGTCCACTTCCGCCACCGGGGAACGGCAAACGTGGCCTGGTGCGACGGTCATGTCACAGCTGAACGCCCGAGCCGGATCGACCATGCCAATCAGTATCGCGGCGATCCCAAGAAGTACAATATCGGCTGGTTTGGTCCCAGTGAGAGAAACGGCTACTGGAACCCGAAGTATGCAGAGCAGTGAGCGCGGGGAAGCTAGGAAGGGGAGCCTCCTAGGAGCGGCGACACTCTTGTCGCCGACATGGCCGAGCCACGAGGGTCGGAGCCCTGACGGCAGGATCCAGTTGGGGCGTGCTCTAGGGGCATGCGCTCCGCCTGAAACAAAAAGAGCTGCCCCACAGAGGGCAGCCCTTTATGGAGAAAGATCGCTTAGACTCGCTCTTACTGAGCTGGAGCTGGCTGCTGCGCCGGGGCAGCTTGAGCGGGGGCGTTCTGCTGGATGTTGTACTTCTGCACGATCGCCTTGGCCTTTTCGTTTGTCTGGGCAAGCGCCAGGAGATCCACTGCCAAAGCCTGCAGTTTGGCTTGCAGGTCTGTAGACTGTTTCACCAAGGCCTCACGCTGCTCGATGATCGTGGTCAACTGCGTCTTCGTGCTCTGCATTGCAGAGTGCTGCTTGTTCAAGTTGATGATCTGATAAATCAGCAACACCGCAAAGCTAATTGCCAGCAGCGAGAAGGGGAGGAGGTAACTCGGCGCGGGGCGCGTTGTCGTGGTGTATTCGGAACTCATTGCGCAGCGGGGGTAGAATCTGGGGCGGTGGTTTCAGTGCCGGTAGCCGGGGCGGGAGTGGCCTGCACGTTCACGGTATAGCCGTGCTTGGCGAGCAGGTCTTTCATTGCCTGGTCCTCGACGGAAACCATCGCCATGTCACGCAGGATGTTTGGTCCGACCTGCTGTGAGATTACGTTACCGGCGTTGATCTGTTCCTGCTGAGCCTGCAGCTTCTGCTGTTGCTGGGTCAGTTCGGTCTGGAGCCGCTGATTTGCCGAGCCCGCGGCGATGATCCAGATACTCAGGATCAAACAGAGCCCTGCCAGCGCAGTGGAGATGTAAAATTGGGAGGATCTCATTTGGCGTGGACTTCTTCGAGCAACCCCATTGCGGCGTCAAGGCGCAAAACGGTTTGCTTGCAGCCTGAGAACCGTTCTCTGAATGTGGCGAGTTGAGGGTTGAGCGTAGCGATGAGCGGAGCGCGTGAAGGAGGGAAGAGAGTAGTCGGTGCTCAGTGTTCAGAAGTCAGTAAGCAGCCCAACTCAGCCACCCTCACCCGCTCCGATCTGCCTGCTCTGTCCCTCAACCCTCAGCCCTCAACCCTCAACTTTCAGAGGAGCTGCCGTGGATGACCGCTCTACCAGATTGACCCCAAGTACCTGCTTCCGAGGTTCATCCGGAGCGCCTTCCCTCACGAGCCGGTCGGCTTCGCGGATCGCCGTTTCTGCCATCTTTTCTGCAGGAAGATGCACGGTTGCCAGCGAGGGCGATGTCATGATTGAGCAGGCATCATCCGAGCAGCCGATCACACTCAGGTCGGACGGAACCTGCAGTCCCCGCTCCTGTGCCCGGGCAATCACGCCTGCCGCTAATGCATCCCCAAGGCAGAATACCGCGCTCGCCTTTACCGGATGGCCGAGAAGATCATCCAGCGCAGCCTTTCCGCCTTCATAGCTCAGGTCGGTGTAAACGATATTCTGCGCCTCGATCGGAACGCCAAAATCGTCGTACGCCTGCTTTACTCCCTGATGCAGCTCAATAATCTCCGCGTTCGTCGTGCCGAATGGGCCGGAAACGATGGCAATGTGCTGATGCCCCAGCTTGAACAGATGCTCGACCGCAAGGCGGGAAGCCCGGGGATAATCAGGGACCAGGCTCAGCACGCCGCTCAGCGGAACATCGTACCCGAGGCTGATCACCGGGAGTCCCCGGCGCGTGAGTACCTGAAACAGGCTCAGGTTTGGTGGGCCAAAGCAAAGAAACTTCGAGGTCACCCCCGCACGCACCGGGTGGGGGAGATCGTCTATATCGACAGACGTATAATCGGTGCGCTCGTCGTAGAAAGCGATGGTCAGCGGATGCGAAAAGTCGCTGATCGCCTGGGTCGCCGCCTGCGCCAGGCGCGAGACAAAAGGGTTCATCAGCCCCCCGCGGACACCGCTAGAGATCAGCAGGCAGAAATCACCGAGTTCCGGGTACATCCGCACCACCGCACGGAGATCGTTGGGAATATAACCCATCTCCCGGCAGACCTTGAATACCCGTTCCCTCGTCTTTTCACTGACGCGGATTCCGTAGTCACGATCGTTGAGTAGAGACGAGATGGCGCCCTGCGACACGCCGGCCGCTTTGGCGATCTGCGCCATCGTGATCGTTTTTTGCGGCAAATCCCCGAGGCTGCGGGGAATGCGGCTTTCGCTCTGGCCCTTCTCGCCTTGGAGGTTTGGGGAGTCCTCTTGCGGCGGATTCATCCGCGGAGAAGTAGCTTGGCACGCTTTTGCTTCACAAGACCAAAAACGGAAAGTCGCTCGGAAGTGGGCGGGTTTGAGGCATTTCCCTGCAGAAAGTGAACGGATTACCCTCTGGTACCGGGAGAGATCAGCAATTTACAGCGGCTCGAGAAAGCTCCCGTACGGTGGGTGGATTGCTCCTGTCAGCTGTCGCGAGCGGGAAATTCCGCGGCCACACTGTTCTCCGCAAAATATATTAATTGAGCGCCACAGGATGCGGAGCGAGCGCCAGCGGGGGCGGAGCGACACGTTTGGAGGTCGATGA
>CBINJX010000125.1:0-9067 GCA_966251085.1 uncultured Verrucomicrobiales bacterium | reverse complement strand
GATTACCAGATCATCTTTGCCGATGTAGTCACTCAGCGGGCAGGTGCCACGCGAGTTAGTTCCGTCGCCGCCAATATCCTCCAGCATCAGCGTGCAGACATCGAGATGCTGCACGGAAGTTTGTGCATCCAGATCGAAGTGCCGCAGTGAGTCGATCTCGTCGCCGAAGAGTTCGATTCGCACCGGCAGGGTGTGATGGAACGAGAAAACATCCAGGATGCCGCCGCGCACCGCGAACTGGCCCCGCAGCGCAACCTGCCCGACATGCTCGTAACCGGCGTCCCCGAGCTGCGCGATGAGCTTTTCCCGATCGATGGTCGATCCTCGGGTGAGGCGGAGTTCACTTTTCTTCAGCTTCGTTGCCGAAGGGACCTGATCATCCAGACTGCCCCTTGAGACCACAATGATCTGACGGCCTTTGCCGGTGACAATCTGCTGCAGGATTCCCAATCGCTCCGCCGTGCTTTCGGGATCGGCTACCGCGCCCTCCACCGGAGCAAGTTCCACCTCAGGAAAGAAAAGCGCTTCCGAGTGCCAGTTCAGCAACTCGTTGTGGAGGGTTTCCTGTGCCCGGATGTTCGGAGCGACTACCCAGATCCGCTTCTTCGGACTTCGCGCCAGCAGTGCGCAGAGAAAAGGGTGGGCTGCATCGTACACATGCTCGAAGACCTCGGGCTCGCCCGCCTGCACACGGCGCAGCTTTTCCGCCATTGCGGGAGTTCCGGCGATGCGGTCGAGGAGATCGGTACGGCGTTGTTTGGTGCTGGCGGTCGTGGACACGGTCCTGAGCTTTCTAATCTATTCGTGCGGCAGGGGATGCCGGACGAATTTGCGGGACCAAACTTACGCCATGAACGGGCACTCTGCAGCAAGTCTGCGTGGGCTCCGGATCTGCAATCGCAGTTTGTGGAAAAAATGCATTTTTGCGGCCAGTTCCTGTCTTTCTTGTCAGGTTCTTAGCCGCCTGCCTGTGCGCGGATGGCTTCCTCTAGCGCTGCCTGAAGCTGAGTGCTCTGCTCCGTGGAGGGAAGCGTCCTATTCTCCACCTGGGTGACTGGCATCACCCCGATCCAGCTGTTCGTCAGGAACACCTCATCCGCATTCCGCACATCGTCGAGGAAGAGCGAACACTCTTTGACGTTTGCCTGCCGGGTGACCCACTCGCGGATTACACCATCACGCGCACCGCACGGGAGGGCAGGTGTCCGGATCACTCCATCCGTCACTACAAAGACGTTCGCCATGCATGCGGAGACCAGTTCCGCATGTTCGTTAAAAAGCAGCGCCTCCTGTTCACCGTGGCGCAGCGCCCTCTGGAGAGTGTCGATATTGGGCCAGTAGTTCGCTGTTTTGAGCCCTCCGAATATCGGCTGATGCGGCTCCTCGGGCATCGCGACTTTGTACCCGGTCACAGTCGGGCGCGGCCGGTCTTCCAGTATGAGAAAGATCCGGGGTTCCTCCGCTGGGTCCACGACCGTGCCATCGCCGGCAGTTACATAAATGCGCACGAATCCGTCTTTTCCGTTTTCCCGGAGCTTTTCCGCGGCAGCGGGAAAGAGACGGCTCTCCACCGGAAACTCGCGATCATCACAAGCCTGCCGGAGTCGGCGGAGGTGTTCCTCCCAAAAGAGCGGGACGCCCTTGAAGACGCGAATACTCTCGAATACCGCCATCCCATACCGGAAGCCTCGGTCGCTTACGGGCACGGAATCGCAGGTCTCAAAGTTGGTGGGGGTCCAGATCCAGACTTGCATGCGCCCGGTTAAACATTCGCGGTAAGCTTTTGGACAGGAAAACTACGGAAAGCACGTCTCTGTCTTTCCTTCAAAGAATCGGGGCACCTCCTCTTTCTGTTCCTCACAAGAGGTGAGGAGGATTATCTTCTGGTAGCTGGCAGTGCGACGGCCTGCCGGAGAGGCTCACCGCTGTGGCATCAGATTTCGCGCATGCGGGTATAATGTGGGGCAGCAGCCGATCTGCTCACAGAAGGACTTGGAAAAATGCCCGAGGCTGGAGTAGCCGACCGCAAACGCGGCTTCCGTGACATTATGCGTTCCTTCGCGCAGCAACTCTGCAGCTTTTTCCATCCGGATGCGACGGAGGTACTGAGGGATGGTCATCCCCATCTCCGTGGAGAAGATACGACTGAGATAATACGGGCTTACCCCCACTTCCCGCCCCAGTTCACTCAAAGTTGGCGGCATTTCCAGCCTCTCGCGCAAAATATTCCGCACCCGCTCAACCCGCTCTCGGGCGAGTCGTTTCTGGCGTCCACAGAACAGCTCCGTAGTTTGTTGAGGAGGAAAGAAAAAGATGCTCAGGGCTTCCAGGACCTTGCTCTGATACCAGATCGTCAAGGCCGCCGGGGCAACCGGAGGCTGCATAAAGCTCATGGCTAAAGAGCGTTGTGCATCATTCATTGATGTCGCTTCACCGATCGAACTGCAGCGGCGTCGCGCGAAAACGCTTCGCTGCAGGACAGGATCCACTTGGGTCTCCATTCCGGCGCAGTTGTGCGCGAGAAATTCGTACCGAAACTCCAGCGTCACAAACCGGTGCGCCTCTCCGGCCTGACGGCGGGCTACGAGTGGTTCCTCGGCAAGTGCGTAGCAGCCCGCAGTGAGCGGCTGCAAATTCATCTGCTTGCCGGGTAAGGCGACTATGCCATTGCCTGTAAGATTCAGGCAGAGTTCGACGCTTTCCGGATGAAAACTTCGTCCCCAGTCCAACTCGTCTTCCGCGTGGAAGTCATGCGCTTCCACGCTGACGCCCATTTCATCAAAGCTTCCATAGACCCGAGACCAGCCTTGGGAGACATGATCCCAAGCACCACGCTCGGGACTCGCTGGCACACAGGATGGCATACCCGCACTGTTCATGGCGGCGGAAAGTGCCCTTGTTGAGAATGTGTCGCAATACTAAAATGAATTGCGGTTTCCGTCGGACGCAGTGCAATTCCGGGACAAAGAAGTGCAGCCGTCGGGGAGCGTCACGGCGGTAAGCGGCTCATTATCTGCACCTTTATGCCTTATTTCCCACCGACGCTCAGGCTTTCGAGGCGGGGGCATAGGCAGCTTCGAACCACCGCCGAATCATTTTCTTTTCGTTATGAAACCCCTTCGATTCCTCAGCCTCTTCATCCTGGCGGGTGCCGCTTTTAGTGCACATGCGGATCCAAAACTCCCGAGCGAACCAGCCAGCACTGCTCAGTGGCCGCAGTGGAGAGGATCTCAACGGGATGGCATTTCTACAGAAACAGACTGGCAGAAGAGCTGGCCTGCTGAAGGGCCGAAAAAGCTCTGGACCGCTCAGGTCGGAGTCGGAATGAGTTCCTGCATCGTGGCTGGCGGACGTCTCATCACCCAGGGAAACGATGGGAAAGGGACGGATTGCGTTGTCACGCTGGATGCGGCAACCGGGGCCGAGCTGTGGCGTCATTCGTTCCCCTGTGTCACGGCTGCGCATGAAATGCCAATCGTGCCGAGTGGTCCCGGATCTACACCGACGCTCGCCGGTACAAACATTTTCGCGCTCAGCCGGGAAGGGGATCTGGTGTGCCTCGATGTGACGAGCGGAAAGCTTACCTGGAAGAAGAATCTCATCACCGACCTCGGAGGGAAGCGCCCGGTGTATGGCTATTCTCAAAGCCCGCTCGTGGAGGGTGGCCGGATTTTCCTCGATATTGGCTCTGCGCCAGATCAGACGGGCTCGACGGTTGCTCTCGATGCAGCGACAGGTGAACTCATCTGGCGTGCAGGCAAAGGGGAGGCCGGGTATGCGTCGGCCCGGAGCTTTGAGCGTGATGGCCGTCGGCTGGTGGCGATGTTCAAGGGGGAAGCCTTGGATGTTTTTGATCCTGCAGACGGGCGTGTGCTCTGGTCACATCGCACGACGGTGCGGGATTTCTGCAATGCAGCCACGCCTGCCTTTGTGGATCATCGGATCCTCGTGAGCAATACGGGGACTGATCAGGCAGCGTTGCTCGATTGGGACCTCGCGAGTGAGCCGAATGTACACCCAGTATGGAAGCACAAGCAGTTCGCTCTGCTCTTCAATAGCGCGATCGCGCACGATGGCTGCCTGTTCGGCTTCAACGAAAAGCGTCGGGGGCATCACGAGTTCACCTGTATCGATGCAAAGACTGGTGAGTCGCGCTGGGTGAGTAATGAGGTGCCGACGGGCACGTTCATTCTCGCGGATGGACATTGGCTCTTCCTCACGCGGGATGGCGAGATGGTCATCGCGCCAGCGACGACGAGCGGTGTTACGCCGACCGCGCGGTTCAAAGCAGTGGAGGGGAAATGTTATGCGACTCCGTCGCTCGCTGATGGGCGACTATTCGTCCGCAGCAATATAGGAGAGGTCGCGGCGTTTGAACTGAGGAAGTAAAGCCCTGCTTCACGGGGCGCAACCTTGGAGTGCGGTGGCAAGCGCGGGCGAAGGTGGGGGCGCGACACCGCCTTCGGAAGGGGGCGAAGGCGGTGAGGTGAGGTCGGGAGGACTCTGCCTGAAGGGAAAGCACGGCTACAGGATCAAGCGCCGCTCAGCCCACCGCTCACGTACGAAGCCCTCGCTCTCTGATTTTCACGCACCCTCTACGCAGGCACGCCGATCTTCCTCCAAAGCGGTGCCTCGCGGAACTCGCCACCGCACTCCAAAGGCGCCCCGGTTATCGGCGTCCGGGATTGTATATAGACGCCTCGCCGAGGGCCCTACGAAACCGTCAGTTCCCGCGTGATCTGGAACTTCTCGATCCGCTTCCGCAATGTTGCTCGCGTAATCCCGAGGAGCTTCGCGGCGCGCACCTGATTGCCCTGCGTTGTCTTCAGTGCATAGAGCGTAAACTCACGCTCCACCCACGGCAGCAGCTGAACATTCGGATCGCTCTGAGCCGCCTTTAATAGCACCTCGATCGCCATTTCCGTAGTAATCGGGCCAGCGGGAGCTGGCGCAGTTCCACCCGCTGAAGCACTCGATCCCTCAGACTCGATGGGGGCCGCGGAGGTGCCGAGAGGGATATCCTTCGGAAGCAGAACGTCTGAAGTCGCCAGCACACAGGCACGCTGGATCGTGTTCTCCAGCTCACGCACATTGCCGGGCCAGCCGTAAGTCTCCAGTACACGGGCGGCTTCTTCGGAAAGCTTGAGCTGCGGCAGTGCTTTCTGGGTCGCCACCTTCCGCAGGAAGTACTCGGCGAGCGGGCGGATATCCTCGGTGCGCTGGCGCAGCGGCGGGAGCTGAATCCGGACAACGTTCAGGCGGTAAAACAGATCCTCGCGGAACTTCTTATTCGCGACTTCCTGTTCCAGGTTCTTGTTGGTCACCGCAACGATACGAACATCCGCCTTCAGGTTCGAATTTCCGCCTACCCGGGAAAACTCGCCGTCCTGGAGCACGCGCAGAATCTTACTCTGCAGCTGGATCGGCATGTCGCCGATTTCATCGAGGAAAAGGGTGCCGCCGTTACTCTGCTCAAAGCGCCCGATGCGCTGAGCGGCTGCGCCGGTGAATGCACCTTTTTCATGACCAAAAAGCTCGCTCTCCAGCAGTTGTTCCGGGATCGCAGCGCAGTTGATCGCCACAAAGCTCTTACCGGCCCGCTGGGAGTAGTGGTGGATCGCACGGGCAACCAGTTCCTTACCGGACCCGCTTTCACCCGTGATCATGACCGGGGCGTCTGAATGTGAGACGCGACCGATCATCTTGAAAACCTGCTGCATCGCCACCGATTTACCCACGATCGAGTCCTGATGCTCCTCGATGGTGAGCTGCGGCTTCTGCATCGTCGCAGTCTTCATCTCCGCCTGCGCCTTGAGCGCGGCGTCCACGACGACCTTGAGATTGAAGGGGAGGGTCTCCTTCCGGATGAAGTCGAACGCGCCGAGCTTCATCGATTCGATTACGAGCTGCGTGGTGCCAAACGCACTGGAGAGAACCACGATAGCGTTCGGATTCTTTGCCCGCACCTTCACCAGCAATTCCATGCCGCTGAATGGTGCCAGGTGCGTCTCCGAGATCAGCAGATCCGGGTCTTCCTCAGAAAAAAGGCGGAACGCTTCGTCCGCCTTGGTTGCTGTGATGACTCGGGTCGTCGGGGTCTGGAGCTGATTCTGGACCCATTCCAGAAAATCAGTTTCCGGATCGACGATGAGAATGGTTTGCGAACGAGACTTGTCCATTTCTGGAGACTGAAAAGATCAAATGCCCCCGTAGCGGCGTTGGCGCCTACTGTAGTCGGCTACAGCAGCCCGCAAGTCTTCCTTTCCGAAATCGGGCCAGAGACGCGGAGTGACGTAAATTTCTGTGTAAGAAAGCTGCCAGAGAAGAAAATTCGAAAGGCGAAGCTCTCCGGAGGTGCGGATGAGGAGATCCGGATCGGGAAAATCTCGGGTGTAGAGATGGTCGGCGATCACTTCCGCATCGATCTGCTCCGGCGAGATCTGTCCGTCGGCAGCTTTCGCGCAAAGAGTACGAACCGCATCCTCGATCTCCGCCCGGCCGCTATAGTTCAGGGCGAGGATAAGCGTGGTGGCGGTATTGGTGGAGGTCTTGGCAATCGCCTCCTTGAGCGCCGCCTGGCAGCCGGGCGGCAACTGGTGCAGACGCCCGATCGCCTGGAGACGGATATTGTTCTCCATCAGCGTCGGCAGTTCCTGCTCGATGAACTGCTCCAGAAGGATAAACAGCGCGTTCACCTCTTCCTTCGGCCGTTTCCAGTTCTCCGTGGAAAAGGCGTATACCGTCAGAAATTCCACACCGAGTTCCACACATGCCTCGGTAACCGCCCGCACCGAGTGAGCACCCTGCTGATGTCCCTTGATTCTCGGCAGTCCCCGCTCACGCGCCCAGCGCCCATTGCCATCCATGATGATGGCAATGTGGCGGGGTGGAGGATTCTGGCGAGTGGTGGTGTCGAGGGCGGGCTGTGTGGCGGCAGTCATCGGATGATCTTGGCTCACAGTATAATTCGACACCGATTCACTCGCATTTGTTACCTTATAAAAGGATCGTCTGATCCCGTCCGGGACCGACGCTTGCAATCGTCAATTTGCCGCCGGTCAGCTCGGCGATCTTCAGGAGATAAGTCCGCGCATTTTCCGGAAGATCATTCCAGGTCCGTGCCTCGTGTGTCGGCGTCTGCCAGCCCGGGAACTCCGTGTAAACCGGCTCACAATTGGCGAGCTGACGCGAGTCGGAAGGCGGCACTTCCAGCAACTCACCATTGAGCTTGTAGTGCGTGCATACCTTCACCGTCGCAAGCGTGTCGAGACCGTCGAGATTTGTGACTGCGATCTCGTCGATGCCATTGAGCATCCCGGCGTAACGTGCCGAGACGGCATCGAACCAACCGCAGCGCCGTGCACGGCCGGTAGTGGCGCCGAACTCGCGGCCCATTCCGTGGAGCATATCGCTGATCTCCGCATTTTCGGTGGGAAAGGGGCCTTCACCCACACGGGTGGTGTAAGCCTTCATCACACCCAGTACGCGATCGATCCGATGCGGCGGTACGCCCGAGCCGGTGCATGCACCGCCGGCGGTGGTGTTGGAAGAGGTGACGTACGGGTAAGTGCCGTGATCGATGTCGAGGTAAGTGCCCTGTGCACCCTCGAAAAGCATCTCGCGCTTTTCCTTCAGCGCCCTGTGCAGGTACACTACCGTGTTCCCGATGAACGGCCGAAGTTTCTCCGCCGCTTCGAGATACGCAGCCTTTACCTGTTCGAAATCGAGTGTCTCGGCACCCAGGCTGGCGAGGAGCGCATTGTTCTCTTCGATCCGCTGCGAGAGCTTCTCGACGAAGAGCTCCTTGTCGAGCAGGTCTCCCATGCGGATGCCGACACGGGCAACCTTGTCCCCGTAAGCCGGGCCAATGCCGCGCTTGGTGGTGCCGATCTTGTTCTTTCCTTTGCTAGCCTCGCGCTGCTCGTCGAGCAGGCGGTGATACGGGAGCACGACGTGCGCGCAGTCACTGATGAGCAGGTTATCCCGGGTGACGGAAATTCCTTTCTCGTGCAGACCGGCGATTTCACCCGCCACGGCCACCGGGTCGATCACGACACCGTTGCCGATCACACACATCTTGCCGGGACGCAGAATGCCCGAGGGAATCAGGTGGAGTACGTATTTCTTGCCGTCGACGATTACGGTATGACCGGCATTGTTGCCGCCCTGACTGCGCACGACGATATCCGCCTGCTCCGTGAGAAAGTCGATAATCTTACCTTTGCCTTCGTCGCCCCATTGGGCGCCGACAAGGATGGTGTTGGCCATGGATGGATGTGGATGGGTAAACGCGAAACGTCCCGCGACCGTCGAATGAGGCCCGGGACAAAGCGCGTGAGGATAGAAGCGGAAGGCGATTGTGCAACTATGAAAGTCGATAGTTGAGGGGACGGTAGCGGTGGGTGCTGGTAGATCGCGGTCTGGGACGCTACACATCTTCCAGGCCGTTTTTCTCCAGAAGGACGCAGCCGCAGGGTGGCCTGAAAGGCCAAGGGAACATAGCCCAGGGCAAGCTACGCCAAATCCCGCAGTCGCGGGAGTAGGCGTAGCGCCGCCCTGGGGAGCCGAGAGAACGTGTTTGTGCCCTGAAGGGGCGCAGGAATTTTGGATCTCATCGCGACATCTGTTCTGTTCGCCACCGCTTCTGTGCACGAACTCAAGAAGGTGCCCGCTTCGCGCTACGTCAGAGGATAGTATGTGGCACGTGGAGGTAGAATATGAAGAGATGCCGATTAGAGCGGTCGATCCAAAAGATAAACCCGCGCTTACTCTTGAATGCTGTCAGCTTGCTGATGTCCCTGTAGCTCCACCAGGATCGTGCTGGGTCCCAGTCCGTGGGGGGCCCAGGGACTCGCTTTGTATTTGCTTCCGATAGGAAATTCTCCAGCCACGGTTCATCCGGGTAAGTTGACTACGCGGGCGTGGCGGGAAGCTCTCCTCCACACACCTGCTTTCTCCGGGAAACCGTCAGATACACCGTGGCGGAGCAGGAATAGAGGGGTTGCGCCTGGAACTATTAATTGAGCGCCGCAGGATGCGGAGCGAGCGCCAGCGGGGGCGGAGCGAC